>DASQXT010000442.1:0-3562 GCA_035639575.1 Geodermatophilus sp. | reverse complement strand
CCGATCGGGCCGGTCGGGCCCTTTCCGCCGCGGTCGCCCTCCTCGACGGTGACGTCGACGGGAACCGCAACGGTCTCGCGGCGTGTCGTGCTCTCTGACTGCGCCATGATTGGGGACTGCCTCTCATCAGTGGCGGGCGGCAGTGAAGGATCAGCCACCCGCGCTCGGTATCCGGCGCCCCGCGCCCTTGCGGGGGACCTGGCCGACGCCGGCGCAGCCGACATCCGCTGTGGTCCGGCCCGAAGGCCACCCCCACCATGCCCCGCGCTAACGGCAGCAAGCGCCAGGCACGGTGAACCCCCAGTGAACATGGCCACACAACGGCCGCACCCCGCTCCCCGAGCAGGACCTGCCGGTGCGGCACCACCCCCATGGCCGTCTCCCCATGGCACTTCCACCACCATCGGCGTGTCGACCAGGCCTTCCCTCCTGCGAAAGGCTCACCGGTCGCACGGTGACAGGGTCACCGCCGCCGGAGGTGGTCCGCACGGGGCCGGGAGACGACGTGGATCCAGAAGCCAGGCGCGTACTCGGGCCGATGTGTCGCCAGCGCGCGACGGGCGCGATCGTCGGTGACTCGTTGGCTCAGCCGTGGAGCGGACCGGGCCACTGCTCGGCGTCGAGCGGCCGGAAGACGATGACCTCGACCGGTGGGGTCACGGCGGACGCGGACGCGGCGTAGCTCGTCCTCCAGTCGGCGCACGAGCCGCACGGTAGCCCGGCATGCGGACAGGCCGAGAGGCGTCAGCCCCCGAGATGAGCTCCCGCCGTCACGGTCGGCAGCACCCTCGGTGACGAGGGCTGCGTGACCCATGACAACACCAGCGAGCCTGTCCTCCTGCCTCCCGCTGAACTGTTCGACCTGCTCCGCCGCCTCGCGGACACGACGACGCCCCCGGACACCGTCCAAGCGGACGCCCGCGACTACCTCCAGCACCTGCAGGCCGCATCATCCGACTCCGGTTCACTCACGGGTGGCCCGCTTGACCATGGCCGCCACCACCGCCCAGCCACCGCCGCCCAACAAGGCCGCGAAGCCCAGACGCGGTCCGCGCACCGCAACCGGCGCGCCATCCGGTCGGGCGAGACCAGTTCGACGTCGTGGGCTGGCAGGAGCCGGTGAGGTTCCGCGGCGGCGGGCCGGTGGGCCTGTCACCGGGCGGTTGCCCGGTTCATCATGACGGCGCACGCGGCACGTTGAGGCTGGCACGTCGAGGCGTCGAGGAGGCAGTGGATGCCGGAGCTGTCCACGCGGCGAAGCGGGGTGCTGTCGGTGGCGTCGGCCTTTCCGGATCCTCCGTTCGAGGTCGTCGTCGACGGCGCGGCCACGGGGCTGGACGCGGAGCTGATGGAGGCGGTGTGCCGGCGTCTGGGGTTCCGGCGGGAGCTGGTGAAGTACACGGGAGAGGACTTCAACGGCATCTTCGACGGTCTGCGCAGCGGCGCCTACGACGCGGTGATCTCCGGGACCACCATCACCCCGGAGCGGGAGAAGGTGGCGCTGTTCTCCGAGCCGTATCTGGAGTCCGGGCAGAGCCTGGTGGTCAACGTCCGGCGCACCCCGCACGTCGGGTCCGTCGACGACCTCGCCGGCCTGGTCGTCGGCATCCAGGTGGGCAACACCTCCGACGCGGTCGCCCGCGAGCTGAAGGCGCGCGGCGCCATCGCCGACATCCGCTACTACCCCTACGCCGGCATCGAACGAGCACTGGACGACCTGTGCGCCGGCCGGATCGGCGCATTCATGAAGTTGCTGCCGGTCACCACCTGGCTGATCCGGGACCGTCCCGAGCTGGCCGTGGTGCAGACCGGCCTGACCCGCGAGCGGTTGGGCATCGCAGTCGCTCCGGACAACCCCCCGCTGCGCGACGCAGTCAACGGTGCCCTGACTGAGTTGCGCCGGGCGGGCATCCTCACCGAGCTGGTCGACCGTTGGCTCTCACCCAGCGGGAGGGGGGAGAAGAGCGCATCTTCGGAAGGGGCGTGAGCCCATGCAAGAAGGCTCAGTCTTAAGTGCGCCTGAGGCCTCGACAGAGGGCCGCCCATCAATATGGACCCCCGGATAGTTATAGCGGTTCCGTTATCGAGCGTCCCCAGTACGGATACGGGAACGCTGTCGGCAACCATCTTCCGAGGGCCGTCATCTCGCTCGACGCTCATGTAGTTCAAGCCAGTCGAGACTCGAATAGTGTGGGAATGTCTAATTTCTTCGTCCGTGATGACCGAGGGCCGACCGCGGTCATCCCAACGGAGTCGACCGCGCGCGCGGTCCGTCTTTGATCCAGAATCGCCAGGGAAACCTTCGTCCGGGATGTCGAGGACTGGCGCAATCATGCCTCAGCGTATCGACGGCATAGCCGAGCGTGATGACGGAGGCCTCTCGGCCTCCCCGGGTGGCGGAACCCACCGCCCGCAGCCCCTGCCAGCGAACCGGAACTGACGAGACCATGAACGCGTGTCGGTCCTTGACGTGCTCGTCTCGCTCAGCCCCGCTTTGCTTGGCGCCCTCCTCGGCCTTCTCTGCACCCGCGGGTATGGCCGATGGACGAAGGCTGCGGCTGCCCGCGACAAGGCGCGCGACGAGCTGGACGAGATCATGAGGCGGCGGTGGTGGCACAACCCGTCCACCCAGGGAGACAGGGAAGACCGCACCGCCGTACAGCTCTACGACGAGCACCTGCCCTCAGACCTCTGCGCCGCTGGCGTTCCCGAGGAGTTGATCAGTCAACTCCGCGATGAACTGGACGCCCTCCGCAGGCACGTCCAGACGGACGGGGACGACGAGACCTCGTCGGTGGAGAACATGGACCTTGACCGCCTCTACGAGGTAGTCGACGACATCCACATCTGGCTGAACGAAGCCGACCGTCGACACCGGGCGAGCCAGCCGGCGTCGATAGGTAGCAGAGGCACCAAGAGCGACCACAAGTCGCTTACGGGCACCCCGGCGTGACAGTGAGCCATTCCCAGTAGCGGCTCCGTCGGTCTGTTGATCATGTGGTTCGGTCGTGCATGTGGTGGAGCAGGACGAGGGCGGCGGCGGTGATGGCGCCGATGCGCCAGAGACAGAGGCTGACCCGGCGCAGCGCCTTGAAGGTGGTCTTGAGCAGCGAGTTGCCGCGCTCGGCCGGCGCGCGGACCGCGGCGTGCAACAGGTTGACGCAGCGTTCGTCTGCGGTCAGCCGACGCTCGGCGGAGTGCTTGATCGGGGTGGTCAGCGCCGCCCGCTCGCCCTCGTAGCCAAGGTCGCCCAGGGCGGCGTGCTCGGCGTCGGTCCACTCGGCCAGCAGCGGCAGCGCCTCGGGATGCGTGCGCAGGGCGGTGGTGTCGTGCTCGCGGCCGGGCCCCACGTCCGAGGTCCACAGCGGCCAGCCGTCGGGTGCGGCGATGACCTGCACGTTGCCGCCGTGGGCGGCGTGCCTGCCCGACCACCACAGATCCACCCGGGCATCGGGCCGGTCGGCCCGCGCCGTGGGGCCTGCGGCGTGACACCGATCGGTGCGGATCAAGGTGCCGTCCACCGTGACGTGCGCGTGGCCGGCGGCCCGGGCGGCCAGCAGGG
>DASQXT010000441.1:0-3465 GCA_035639575.1 Geodermatophilus sp. | reverse complement strand
GGGCTACGCGCAGGTCGTCATCGACATGCCGGTCGCCCACGACACCGACCTGGACCGCTGCCGGACCGTTCTGCAGGAGGTGGCCGACGAGATGTACGCCGAGGAGGAGTGGGCCGGCGTGCTGCTGGCCGAGCCCGAGTCCCTCGGAGTCGAGATGATCACCGCCGAGGGCGTCGTCATGCGCCTGCAGGTCCGCACCACCAACGCCGAGCAGTGGCGGGTCGGCCGCGAGCTGCGGCTGCGGCTCAAGGAGCGCCTCGCCGTCGAGGGCATCCGCACCCCCGTGCCGCTGCTGTCCGCGGTCGGCACACCGGCGGGGGCGTCCTGAGCGGCAGCGCGCCGGCCGGGGGGAGCCCGGCCGGCGCTCCCCGTCGCCCGGCGACCTTCCGGGACCTGTTCACCGTCCGCGAGTTCCGCCCGCTGTTCGGCACGTACCTGCTGTCGACCATCGGCGACGAGCTGGCCCGCGTCGCGCTGACCGTGCTCGTCTACCAGCGCACCGACTCGCCGCTGCTGTCGGCGGTCACCTTCGCGATCAGCTACCTGCCCTGGCTGCTCGGCGGGCCGCTGCTGTCGACCCTGGCCGACCGGTTCCCCCGGCACCGCGTGCTCATCTCCACCGATGCCGCGCGCGCCCTGCTGGTCACCGGGATGGCCGTCCCGGGGACGCCGCTGCCGCTGCTGCTGGGTCTGCTGTTCGTCGTCGCGGTGTGCGGGCCACCGTTCGAGTCGGCCCGCTCGGCGCTCATGGCCGACGTCCTCGACGGCGACCGGTACGCGCTGGCGACGTCCCTGACCAACGTCGGCTCGCAGGTGGCGCAGGTCCTGGGCTTCGTCCTGGGCGGCACGCTCGTCGCCGTCCTCAGCCCGTCCTCGGCGCTGCTGCTCGACGCGGCGACCTTCGCGGTCTCGGCGGTGTGGCTGTGGGCGCGGCTGCAGCGCCGCCCGGCCCCGGACGACGGCGGCGACGCCGAGGGGCCCCGCTCGATGTGGCGGGACGCCGCCGAGGGGCTGCGGCTGATCGGGCGCACACCGCGGCTGCTGGCGATCATCGCCGTCACCTGGGTCGGGATGCTGTTCACCAACGCGCCCGAGGGCATCGCCGCGCCACTGGTCGAGCAGCTGGGCCAGGGCCCGGCGCAGGTCGGCGTCCTGCTCGGCGCCAACCCGGCGGGGGTCACCGTGGGCGGGCTGCTCATCGCCCGCGCCCTCACGCAGGAGCACCGCGAGCGCCTCGTGCCCCACCTCGTCGCGCTCTCGCTGGCGCCGATCCTGCTGGCCGGCCTGATCACGGTCTGGAGCGGACCGGGCACCGGCGCCTACGCGGCCGTCGTCGCACTCATGTTCGTCGCCGGGCTGGGGGCGGCCTGGAGCATCCCGCTCAACGTCGCCTTCGTGCAGACGGTCCCCTCGGCCTACCGCGGCCGCGCCTTCGGCGTCGCGGTCAGCGGGCTCTACGGCGTCCAGGGCATCGGCGTGCTCGGCGCCGGGGCCCTGGCCGAGGGCCTGACGGCCGGGACCGTGGTGGGCCTCATCGGCGCGCTCGGGCTGCTGGCCGTCGTCCCGCCGCTCGTGGGCTACCTGCGTACCCAGGGTCACGTGGCAACGGCCGCACCGGCTGCGGGACCATCGGAGGCATGAGCCGATCCCTGCCGTCGGCGCGGACCTTCTACGAGGAGGTCGGCGGCGCCCCCACCTTCCGTCGGCTCGTGGCCCGCTTCTACGCGGGAGTGCGCGCCGACCCGGTGCTCGCGCCGCTGTACCCGCAGGACGACTGGGAGGGCGCCGAGGGCCGCCTGCGCGGCTTCCTCGAGCAGTACTGGGGCGGCCCGACCACCTACTCCGAGCAGCGCGGCCACCCCCGGCTGCGGATGCGCCACGCGCCGTTCGCCATCGGCCCCGTCGAGCGCGACGCGTGGCTGCGCCACATGCGCGACGCCGTCGACTCCCTGGAGCTGACCCCCGAGCAGGACGCGACCCTGTGGGGCTACATGGAGATGGCCGCGTACAGCATGCAGAACCGCTGAAGGACCCCGTCCTCCTCAGGCCTCGCAAGCTCGGCGCGAGCCTCTGGACGGGGCCGAGAAGACAAGGAGACCGGTGACACCCCTGCCCGCTGCCCGCCGCACCGACGCCGACTGGTGGCGGGACGCGGTCTTCTACCAGGTCTACATCCGCAGCTTCGCCGACGGGGACGGCGACGGCGTCGGCGACCTGGCCGGCATCCGCGCCCGCCTGCCACACCTGGCCACGCTCGGCGTCGACGCGCTGTGGATCACGCCGTTCTACCCCTCCCCCATGGCCGACCACGGCTACGACGTCGCCGACCCGCGGGACGTCGAGCCGGTCTTCGGCGACCTCGCCGAGTTCGACGCGCTGCTGGCCGAGGCCCACGCCCTCGGCATCCGGGTGACCGTCGACCTGGTGCCCAACCACACCTCCGACCAGCACGCCTGGTTCCAGGCGGCGCTGGCCGCCGGCCCCGGGTCGCCCGAGCGCGCCCGCTACCTGTTCCGCGACGGCCGCGGCCCGGACGGCGCGGAGCCGCCGAACAACTGGCCCTCGGTCTTCGGCGGGCCGGCCTGGACCCGGGTGGCGGACGGGCAGTGGTACCTGCACATCTTCGCCCCCGAGCAGCCCGACCTGGACTTCACCGACCCCGAGGTGGTCGCCGACCTCGAGACGACGATGCGGTTCTGGCTCGACCGCGGCGTCGACGGCTTCCGCATCGACGTCGCCCACGGCATGGCCAAGCCCGAGGGGCTGCCGGACATGCAGCCCATGGAGGACACCGGCCTGCTCGACGACCACGGGCCCGGGGACCACCGGTTCGACGACGACGGTGTGCACGACGTGCACCGGCGGATCCGCACCGTCCTCGACCGGTACCCCGGCACCATGGCCGTCGGCGAGGTATGGGTGTCCGACGACGACCGGCTCGCCCGGTACCTGCGCCCGGACGAGCTGCCGCTGGCGTTCAACTTCAAGCTGCTGACCGCCGACTGGGACGTCGACGAGCTGCGCGACGCCGTCGTCCACTCGCTGGCCACCGTGGCCGGGACGCCGGCGCCGGCCTGCTGGGTGCTGTCCAACCACGACCGCCCCCGGCATGTCTCCCGCTACGGCGGCGGCGCGCAGGGCACCCGGCGGGCGCGGGCGGCGGCCCTGCTGCAGCTGGCCCTGCCCGGCGCGGCCTACCTCTACAACGGCGACGAGCTCGGCATGCCCGACGTCGAGCTGCCCGACGAGGCGCTGCAGGACCCGATCTGGGAGCGGTCCGGGCACACCGAGCGCGGTCGCGACGCGTGCCGCATCCCGGTGCCGGGGTCGGGCACCGCGCCGTCCTACGGCTTCTCCTCGCGCGCCGACACCTGGCTGCCGATGCCCGAGGGCTGGGAGTCCCTGACCGCCGCCGCCCAGGAGGACGACCCCGGTTCGGTGCTGTCGCTGTACCGGGCAGCGCTC
>DASQXT010000440.1:0-2013 GCA_035639575.1 Geodermatophilus sp. | reverse complement strand
GACCAGGGACAGCCCAGCAAGGAGAACGACGATTCCGGCCGCCACGACCAGGGGCGTCTGCACGTCGACCTCCCAGGCGAGCAGGAGGACGGCGACCCCCGTGGCGAGCGCGGCCCCCGCCACCTGCTGGAAGAACAGCGGCAGGGTCCACCGGTTGAGCACCCGCAGCACCTGCTCGACCAGGGCGGTGGTCGCCGCCGCGAGGAGCGCCTCCGCCCACCCGCCGCCGAGGACCAGCCCGAAGCAACCCGCGACGCCGGCCCAGGCCAGCGCGTTCACGGCCCGGCGGTAGGTGGCGGGCGCCGAGACCACACGGTCCAGGCGGCGGTGTGCCTCCTCGACGTCGAGGTCGCCCGCGCTGATCGCACGGGCCAGGTCGGTGATCCCCTGCAGGCGGGTGTAGTCGAGTCGGCTCACGCGCACGATCCGCAGCGCGGTGAGCGGTACGGCGTCCTCCCGGTCGAAGCTGACCGTGATCGAGGTGAAGGTGATGTCGACCTGGCAGCTGGTCAACCCGTAGGCGGCGGCGACCCGCAGCACCGTCGCGGTCACGTCGGCCGCGGAGGCCCCGACGGCGAGCATCGACTCCCCGATGCGCAGGGCCAGCCCCAGCGCGGCGTGCGCGGTGAGGTCGTCCATCCGGCTGGGCTGGGCCCGCAGCCCGATCGGCGCGGTCGGTGGGTCGGTCCCCGCGATCGCCCGCCACGCCCGCTCCGGGATACGCGCAGACAGCATGTGGGGGTTCGGGGGCCAGGCGGGCACGGCCCCAGGCTATGGCTGGGTGAACAGCGAACCGGTCATCACGCAAGCATTCGCTGCATGACATCCGCAACAGTGGCCGACGACGTCCGGTGATGGAGGGCCTCGCCGACCCTGCACATCCGTCTCCGACCGCGCGATGCCGACCACGTCGCGATCGACGCGCACGGTGCGTCGACGCCCCTCGCCACGAGAGCGAGGCCAGGAGTGCAGCCAGAGACTGCGCGGGGGGCTCGCGGACGGCTGCCGGCCTGGGCCGGGCGTGGCGCGTGCGCCGAACGCGTGAGGGGCCCGGCCGAAGCGGCCGGGCCCCTCACGCGTTGGCGCTGTGCAGATGTGGTCAGGGAGTCATCGTGTGACCGACCGGTGGCCGCGGCCCTGCACGGCGACGTAGATGCCCAGCACGATGATGGCGCCGATGATCGACCCGATGATCCCGGAGGTGCCGAGTTCGAACCGGTGGGGTGCGAACAGCAGGCTGCCGAGCAGGTTGCCGACGATCGAGCCGACGATGCCGAGCACGATGGTCATGCCGACGCTCATCGACTGCTTGCCGGGGATGACCGCACGGGCGATGAAGCCGGCGATCAGACCGATGATGAGCAGGATGATGATGTTCCAGATCAGGCTCACGGGATCCTCCGTGGGGTGGGCGTCCTGGACGCGGGGGCCGCGGGATCTCCGCGGCGGTCCCTGGATTCCCACGTGATCATCGGTGAAACGCATCCGGCTGCATGCCGGGCGGCGGGCGGCCAGCAGCCCAGAGGGGGTGGCGTCATCCGGCTCGGTCCGCTGGAGTTCCGTATCACAGTTGACCTGCGGGGATGGACTCCGGCGGACGGCCTGGGACGCGTGGCCGACGACTGGGGGACCAGCGCAATCGCCGCCCTGGCGGCATGAGGTGCGTCCCTCTGGATCCTGGGTGCCTCCCGTGCGGACGCGGATCAGCTGGAAGGGCCCGAGCCGAGCGCTCGGCGACGGGGTGATCGCGGTGAACAGCCCCGCTCGACCAGTGGGACGTCTGGAGGCCGAGTGGCTGTGGCCGGTGCCGGTCGTGCCGGTAGCTGACCACGAAGGTGCCTGACGTCAGGTTGAACGCCCCATCTCCTCGAGCCTGACTACGCTCGACGAAGACCTCGCGGTGAGCGCGCGCCTGATCGGCATGAGGGACGGCCCCGGCTGCCGAGACACGGCCGGTGCGTGGTCACCCCGACGACCTGGACCCGAGGAGAACGAGACATGAGCGTTGGACGC
>DASQXT010000439.1:0-8875 GCA_035639575.1 Geodermatophilus sp. | reverse complement strand
GCTCCGGCCGCGCCGCCCGGCCCTCCTCGACGGCGACCTCGACCAGCCGGCCGACGCCGGGCCGGTCCAGCGACTCGAACGGTGAGACGCCGAAGATGCCCTTGTCCAGGTAGGCGTGGAAGAACGCGGCCTCGACGTCGTCCCGCGAGAAGCCCCAGGTCATCTGGGTGAGGTCGTTGGTGCCGAAGGAGAAGAACGCGGCCGAGTGGGCGATCTCGGCGGCGGTGAGCGCCGCGCGCGGCACCTCGATCATCGTGCCGATGAGGACGTCGAGCTCGACGCCGCACTCCTCGAACACCGACGCGAGGACCTGCTCGGACTCCTCGCGGATCGCCTCCAGCTCCTGCACCGCCCCGACCAGCGGGATCATGATCTCCGGCCGCGGGTCGCCGCCGGCCTGCTTGCGCTCGGAGGCCGCCTCGGCGATCGCCCGCACCTGCATGGCGAACAGCCCCTTGACCACCAGGCCGAGCCGCACGCCGCGCAGGCCGAGCATCGGGTTCTGCTCGTGCAGCCGGCGGACGGCGGCCAGCAGCCGCAGGTTGGCCTCGTCCGGGTGCCCCTGGGCCTCGGCGACGGCGACCCGCACCGAGAGGTCGGTGAGGTCGGGCAGGAACTCGTGCAGCGGCGGGTCGAGCAGCCGCACGGTCACCGGCAGCCCGTCCATCGCCTCGAAGATCTCCAGGAAGTCCTGCTTCTGCAGCGGCGCGAGCGCGTCGAGGGCGGCCTGCTTGCCCTCGTCGTCCTCGGCGAGGATCAGCTTCTCCACCAGCTTCCGCCGGTCGCCGAGGAACATGTGCTCGGTGCGGCACAGGCCGATGCCGCGGGCGCCGAAGCGCCGGGCGCGGGCTGAGTCCTCGGGGGTGTCGGCGTTCGTGCGCACGTCCAGCCTCCGCGCCTCGTCGGCGTGGGTGAGGATCCGGTGCACGCTGCGCACCAGGTCGTCGGCCTCGGCGGAGTCGGGGTCGATCTCGCCCTCGAAGTAGCGGACGACGGCGGAGTCCTCGACCGGTACCTCGCCCAGCCACACCCGGCCGGTGGAGCCGTCGATCGAGATGACGTCGCCCTCCTCGACGACCGTGCCGCCGGGGGCGGTGAAGCGGCGGTTCCTGGTGTCGACCTGCAGCTCCTCCGCGCCGCAGACGCAGGTCTTGCCCATACCGCGGGCGACGACGGCGGCGTGCGAGGTCTTGCCGCCGCGGCTGGTGAGCACGCCCTCGGCGGCGATCATCCCGGAGAGGTCGTCGGGGTTGGTCTCCCGCCGGACGAGCACCACCTTCTCGCCGCGGTCGGCCCACTTCACGGCCTCCTCCGAGGAGAACACCGCCTTGCCGACGGCGGCTCCGGGTGAGGCGTTCATGCCCTGGGTGAGCTGGGTGGCGTCCCCGCCGGAGACGAACCGCGGGAACATCAGCTGGGCCAGCTGGTCGCCGGTGACCCGCCGGACCGCCTCGTCCATGTCGATGAGGCCCTCGTCGACCAGCTGGGTGGCGATCCGGAAGGCGGCCGCCGCCGTCCGCTTGCCGACGCGGGTCTGCAGCATCCACAGCTTGTTGCGCTCGACGGTGAACTCGATGTCGCACAGGTCGCGGTAGTGCGACTCGAGGGTGCCCATGATCGACACCAGCTCGCGGTAGGCGTCCTCGTCGATCCGCTCCAGCTCGGGCAGCGGCACGGTGTTGCGGATGCCGGCGACGACGTCCTCGCCCTGCGCGTTCTGCAGGTAGTCCCCGTACACGCCCTGCTCGCCGGTGCCGGGGTCGCGGGTGAAGGCGACGCCGGTGCCGGAGTCCATGCCCAGGTTGCCGAAGACCATGGCGACGACGTTGACCGCGGTGCCGGCGTCGCTGGGGATGCGCTCCCGGCGGCGGTAGAGGATCGCCCGCTCGGAGTTCCACGAGTCGAAGACGGCGTTGATCGCCAGGTCGAGCTGCTCGCGCGGGTCCTGCGGGAAGTCGCGGCCGCACTGCTCGCGGACGATCGCCTTGAACCGGCCGACGACGTCCTCGAGGTGCTCGGCGTCGAGGTCCAGGTCGGACTCGGTGCCCTGCTCGCGCTTGGCCTCGTCGAGGGCGTGCTCGAACAGCTCGCCGTCGATGTCGAGGACGGTCTTGCCGAACATCTGGACCAGCCGGCGGTAGGAGTCCCAGGCGAAGCGCTCGCTGCCGGACTGGGCGGCCAGCCCGCGCACCGACTCGTCGTTGAGGCCGACGTTGAGGACGGTCTCCATCATCCCGGGCATCGAGGCGGCGGCCCCGGAGCGCACCGACACCAGCAGCGGGTCCGACGGGTCGCCGAGCGTCTTGCCCATCGCCTTCTCCAGCGCCGTCAGGTGCTCGGTCACCTGGTCGGCCAGCTCCGGCGGGGTGCTGCCGTGCTCGAGGTAGAAGCGGCAGGCGTCGGTGGTGATGGTGAACCCGGGGGGCACCGGCAGCCCGAGGTTGGTCATCTCGGCCAGGTTGGCGCCCTTGCCGCCCAGCAGGTCCTTCTGGTCCTTGTTGCCCTCGCTGAAGTCGTAGACCCACGTGGCCGTCCCGGTACCGCTGCCCACCGTGCACCTCCGCGCTCGTCCGCCGGCTGGTTCCTGCCTGCCGGGGACGGCGTCCCGGGGTCGCCCGTCGCCGCTCCGGCGAGCAGGGCCCCGAGACGCCGACACGGGTAGACGTCTCATACGTCATCTCGGGACCAGACAGCGATCGTGGACCACCCGCCCGGAACACGCCAGACGGACGGCGACCGGGAGGGTGGTGGCGTGACACAGCTCACTCCCGAGGGCGGTCACCCTCCCGGGACGCGCCCTGGACTCGCGACGGGCTGCTCCCTCAGCCGGCGGCGGTCCCGCAGACGCGGGCGCCCTGCTCGCTGACGACGGTCAGGGTCGAGGTGCTGCCGTCGCTCCAGGCCACCTCGACACGCTGCACCGGTGCGCCGCCCACCTCGTCGGCGGTCGCGCCGGTGACCTCACCGGTGCCGCCGGGGGCGTACTCGGTCGGCACCGCCTCTGGCGCCAGCCGCGCCCGCTCCTCCGCGCAGAGCAGCCCGTAGGCCGTCTCGACGTCGTCCTGGGCGAGCGCGGCGAGGAAGACCCCGGAGACCTCGCGGGCCTGCTCCTCCGGGCTGCCCTTGACCAGCGGCAGGCCGACGGCCATGCCGACGGCGACGGCGACGGTCCCGCCGATCACCGCGAGGATCAGCGCCCGCGCGGGGCGGGGGGTGCCGGTGTGCAGCGGCGCCGGGTCGTCGTCGTAGAGGTAGGGGCCTGTGCTCACGGCTCGACTCCGGTCTCGATCCGCTCCTCGCTCGCTGGCGCTCGCTGCGATGCTCCCTCGACCGTCGTCCTCGCGGTGCTCATGGCACTCACCCGCCGCTCACGAGCAGCTCGGCCCCGGCCGGCGGCCGGGGGTCGTCGCGGTCGTCCAGCCAGCCCTCGGGCAGCGCGACCGGCCGTGGCGGGCTGGTGCGTCCGCGCGGCCCGCCGAGCACCGCCGTCGGGTAGGGCTGGTCGGGGATGCCGGCCAGCAGCTCGGCCAGCTCGTCCAGCGCGCTGACCATCGCCAGCGCCCGGCGGACGTCGGAGCCGACGGAGAACCCCTTGAGGTACCAGGCGACGTGCTTGCGGAAGTCGGTGCAGCCGTGCAGCTCGCCCTGCTCCTCGGACAGCAGCGTGGCGTGCCGGTGCATCACCGCGGCCACCTCGCGCAGCGTCGGCAGCGCGCGGCGGGGCTGCCCGGCGAAGGCGGCGGCGAGGTCCCCGAACAGCCACGGCCGGCCCAGGCAACCGCGGCCGATGACGACGCCCGCGCAGCCGGTCTCGGCGACCATCCGCAGCGCGTCGTCGGCCTCCCAGATGTCCCCGTTGCCGAGCACCGGGATGTCCACCGCCTCGACCAGCCGGGCGATCGGGGCCCAGTCGGCCGTGCCGCTGTAGAGCTGGTCGGCGGTGCGCCCGTGCAGGGTGATCGCCGCGGCGCCCTCGTCCTGGGCGATCCGCCCGGCGTCGAGGTAGGTGACGTGGTCGGCGTCGATGCCGATGCGGGTCTTCACCGTGACCGGGACGTCGCGCGCCGCGCGGACGGCGGCCCGCACGATGTCGCGGAACAGCACCCGCCGCCACGGCAGCGCCGAGCCGCCGCCCTTGCGGGTCACCTTGGGCACCGGGCAGCCGAAGTTCAGGTCGACGTGCGCCGGGCGGGTGCCGGCGACGCCGTCGTCGACGAGCATCTCCACGGCGCGGCCGACGGTGGCGGGGTCGACGCCGTAGAGCTGCACGGAGAAGGCGTCCTCCTCGGCCGGGGTGGCGCGGACCATCTGCAGCGTCTTCTGGTTGCGTTCGACCAGCGCCCGCGTGGTGATCATCTCGCAGACGTACAGCCCGGCGCCGAACTCGCGGCACAGCGTGCGGAAGGCCGGGTTGGTGATGCCGGCCATCGGCGCGAGCACCACGGCGGGGTCGACGGTGAGCGCGCCCAGGCGCAGCGGAGCCGGGCCGGTCGCGGGGGACGACGGCCGCTCGAGGACGCTGCTGCTCACGATCTCCAGGGTAGGTGGCGTCGCCGGTCACACCCCTCCCCGCGCCGGGTGAGCAGTTGCGGTCGCCCGCACCGGCGTGCCGGCGCGTGTCGCCGACCGCAACTGCTCACCCGGTTGCCGGAGCCTCAGCAGACGGGGAGCTTCGCCTTGAGGTAGCCCTCGACCTGGTCCAGACCGATCCGCTCCTGGCTCATCGAGTCGCGCTCGCGCACGGTCACCGCGTCGTCGGTGAGGGTGTCGAAGTCGACGGTGAGGCAGAACGGCGTCCCGATCTCGTCCTGCCGGCGGTAGCGGCGGCCGATCGCGCCGGCGTCGTCGAAGTCGACGTTCCAGTTCTGCCGCAGCCTTGCGGCCAGGTCGCGGGCCTTCGGCGAGAGGTCGGCGTTGCGCGACAGCGGCAGGACGGCGGCCTTGACCGGCGCCAGCCGCGGGTCCAAGCGCAGCACGGTGCGGGTGTCGACGCCGCCCTTGGCGTTGGGCGCCTCGTCCTCGGTGTAGGCCTCGATGAGGAAGGCCATCAGCGAGCGGGTCAGGCCCGCTGCCGGCTCGATGACGTACGGCGTCCAGCGGGTGTTGCTGGCCTGGTCGAAGTAGGTGAGGTCGGCGCCGGAGTGCTCCGAGTGCGTCTTCAGGTCGAAGTCGGTGCGGTTGGCGACGCCCTCGAGCTCGCCCCACTCCGAGCCCTGGAACCCGAAGCGGTACTCGATGTCGACGGTGCGCGTCGAGTAGTGCGAGAGCTTCTCCTTGGGGTGCTCGTAGTGCCGCAGGTTCGCGGGGTCGATGCCCAGGTCGGTGTACCAGCGGGTGCGCTCGTCGATCCAGTACTGGTGCCACTGCTCGTCGGTGCCGGGCTCGACGAAGAACTCCATCTCCATCTGCTCGAACTCGCGCGTGCGGAAGATGAAGTTGCCGGGGGTGATCTCGTTGCGGAAGGACTTGCCGATCTGGCCGATGCCGAACGGCGGCTTCTTGCGGGCCGCGCCCATCACGTTGGCGAAGTTCACGAAGATGCCCTGCGCGGTCTCCGGGCGCAGGTAGTGCAGGCCGGACTCGTCCTCGACCGGGCCGAGGTACGTCTTGAGCATCATGTTGAAGTCACGCGGCTCGGTCCACGCGCCCTTCGTGCCGCAGTTCGGGCAGGCGATGTCGGCCAGGCCGTTCTCCGGCGGCCGGCCCTTCCGCGCCTCGAACTCCTCCTCGAGGTGGTCGGCGCGGAAGCGCTTGTGGCAGCTCTGGCACTCGGTGAGCGGGTCGGTGAAGACGCCGACGTGACCGGAGGCCACCCACACCTGGCGCGGCAGGATCACCGAGGAGTCCAGGCCGACGATGTCGTCACGGCCCTGGACGACGGTGCGCCACCACTGCCGCTTGATGTTCTCCTTGAGCTCGGTGCCCAGGGGCCCGTAGTCCCAGGCGGAGCGGGTGCCGCCGTAGATCTCGCCCGAGGGGAAGACGAACCCCCGGCGCTTGCAGAGGTTCACCACCTTGTCGAGGCGTGCGGGGTCGTGCTTGGCGGTGCTGTCGCTCACGGCGAGGGGCTCCATCCGGCTGGCGGTCGGCGGTTGACCCGTCCACGGTAGTGGCCGCCGCTCGCCCGCTCCCCCGCCGCCCGGCCGCGCGCCCCGGCAGGAGCCGCTGGTCCTCCCCCGCGGGACCTCGCCCCCTGCCCACGGTGCGGGGCAGCGGTGGAGGTCAGCGCGGGACCGTTCCCCCGACGAGCTCGCCGGCCCCCCGCAGCTGCGCGCCCAGGAACCGGACGTCGCCCGGGAGCGTCTCGCCCCGCCACAGCATGACCAGCAGGACCGCTCCGAGCACCAGGAGCACGAGCGCGACGGCGAGGATCCACGGCCAGGTGCGCCGGAGCCGTCTGGGCTTGGGCCTCGGCCCGACGACGACGCCCGCGCGCAGCGTGCCCTCGAGCTCCAGCGTGCGGTCCGGGTCCCTCGGCGGCGGGCCGTCGAGGTGGACGGTCTGCTCGTCCGGGCGGACCGGTGGCGTGGCGAGCTCGCCGCGCGCGAGCTGCTCGCGCACCGCACGTCCCGGTACCGGCGGCGGTTCGACCCTCATGGTGGGTTCTGCCGCCGGTGGCGTCGCGTCGTCCCGCCTGGGCTCTCTCATCACGCGTCCTCCGTGCTCGGGGCCCTGGCCTGCCCAGGTGATGCCCACGCGGGTGCGGGATCACCCCTCGGGCAGGTACACGCCCGGCTCGTCCAGCGCGTACACCCACACCGGCGCCCCGGCGAGCTTGACCTCGGCGGCCGACAGCGCCCGGCGGTAGGCGCCGACGCCGTCCCACCGGGTGACCAGCGCCCACAGCCCGTCGTCGTCGGTGCAGCGGCCGAGCTCGCCGTCCCGGAAGCCGGGGCGGGCGGCGAGCGCGGCCAGCAGGACGTCGACGGCGGCGGCCAACCCGTGGGCGTCGGCCTCGGGCACCCGCATCCGGGTCACCGCGAACACGATCATCCTCCTCTCGGCGCGGCCCCGTCCCGGGCCCCGCCCTGAGCCTGCGAAGGGTGGGGAGGACGGGGTCCTCTTCACGCGGAGCCGAAGCGGCGCTGCCGCGAGGCGTACTCCTCGCACGCGGCCCATAGGTGCCGGCGGTCGAAGTCCGGCCAGAGCGTGTCGAGGAAGACGAACTCGGCGTAGGCCGACTGCCACAGCAGGAAGTTGCTGGTGCGGTTCTCCCCCGAGCTGCGCACGAACAGGTCGACGTCGGGCATGTCGGGCTCGTCGAGGAACCGGGCGACGGTGCCCTCGTCGACCTTCGCGGGGTCGAGCCGGCCGGCGGCGACCTCGCGCGCGATGGCCGCGGCGGCGTCGGCGATCTCGGCCCGGCCGCCGTAGTTGACGCACATGGTCAGCGTCATGACGTCGTTGTCGCGGGTGAGCTCCTCGGCGATCTCGAGCTCCTTGATGACGCTGCGCCACAGCCGGGGACGACGGCCCGCCCAGCGCACCCGCACTCCGAGCTCGTGCATCTCGTCGCGGCGTCGGCGGATGACGTCGCGGTTGAAGCCCATGAGGAAGCGGACCTCCTCGGGGCTGCGCCGCCAGTTCTCGGTGGAGAACGCGTAGGCGCTGATCGCCGTGACGCCCAGCTCGATGGCGCCCTCGACGCAGTCGAACAGCGAGGACTCCCCCGCCTCGTGCCCGGCGGTGCGCGGCAGCCCGCGCTGCTTGGCCCAGCGGCCGTTGCCGTCCATCACGATCGCGACGTGGCCGGGCACCCGGTCCGGTGGCAGCTGGGGTGGGCGGGCGCCCGAGGGGTGCGGGTTCGGGGGCTTGACCTCACGCCTCACTCAGCAGACCTGCTTCCCGGCGCGGCGCCGTCGGATCGGACCGGTCGACCAGCGGCAGCGAGCGCAGCCCGCGCTCCAGGTGCCACTGCAGCAGCGCGGCGACCAGCCCGCTGCCCTCACGGCGGTTGGCGTGCTGGCTGGCCTCGGCGGCGTCCCAGTCGCCGGTCAGCAGCGCGTCGAGCAGCTCGATGGTGGCCGGGTTGGGCATCGCCGAGCCGGTCGGGCGGCAGGGCGGGCACACCATGCCGCCGGCGGGCACCGAGAAGTGCCGGTGCGGCCCCTCCTCGCCGCAGCGGGCGCAGCCGCCCAGCGCCGGCTCCCACCCGGCGACCGACATGGCGCGCAGCAGGAAGGCGTCGAGCACCAGGGGCGCCGGGTGGGTGTGCTCGGCCAGCGCCCGCAGCGCCCCGATGACCAGGAGGAACAGCCGCAACGAGGGCTCCTTCTCCTCGGCGGTGAGCCGGTCGGCGGTCTCGAGCACCGCGGTGCCGGCGGTGTAGGCCGGGTAGTCGGTGACGATCGGCTGCCCGTAGGAGCGGATCGACTCGGCCTGGCTGACGATGTCGAGGGTGCGGCCGGTGTAGAGCTGCAGGTCGACGTGGCTGAACGGCTCCAGCCGGGCGCCGAACTTGCTCTTGGTGCGGCGCACGCCCTTCGCCACCGCACGCACCTTGCCGTGCCGGCGGGTGAGCACGGTGACGATCCGGTCGGCCTCGCCCAGCTTCTGGGTGCGCAGGACGACGCCCTCGTCGCGGTACAGCGACTGCGGTGTGGTGCTCATCAGTAGCCCAGCCGGTTGAGCTTCTTCGGGTCGTCCTGCCACTCGCCGAGCACCGTGACGTGGAGGTCCAGGTGCACCCGGACGCCGAGCAGCGCCTCGATGCCCGGGCGCGCCTCACTGCCGATCGCCTTGATGACCTGCCCGCCACGGCCGAGCAGCATCGGCTTCTGGCTGGGGCGCTCGCAGTGCAGCAGCGCGTGGACCTCGACCAGCTCGCCACCGTCCCGCTTGGGGTCGGGACGGCGGGTCATCTCCTCGACGGTGA
>DASQXT010000438.1:0-4055 GCA_035639575.1 Geodermatophilus sp. | reverse complement strand
AGCGTGGACGCAAGCGTCGCTCCCGCAAGGGGAACAAGGCCAACCACGGCAAGCGGCCCAACGCCTGATCAAGGACCCCCTGCCCCCCACCGCTCGCAAGCTCGCGGCGGGGCCCTGCAGGGGGGCCGCCCTCAGGCGTTGGGGCGCTTGCCGTGGTTGGCCTTGTTCCCCTTGCGGGAGCGCCGCTTGCGTCCACGCTTGGACATCGCTGCCCTCCTTCCCTCGTCGCTGCTGCGGGCCCGGTGCCGGGCCCCTGGACACCTCTGGGTGACCCGGGGCGCGTGTGGCGCTGCGACCCCGGGCGGACCCGTCAGGCTGGACCCCCAGCCTCTCACGAGCCCGCACGGCACCTGCTCCCCTGTGGCGGTCGGGTAGGGCGCGAGGGGAGGCTGGGAGGCTGGGAGGCTGGGAGCAGGGCGACGGCGGGGTCGGCGGAAGGCGGTTCGGGACGTGGCACACGTCGGGATCGAGAGCGTGCTCGTGGCAGGCCGCGGGCCGGCCGCGTGCGCGGTGGTGGCGGCCTGCTCACGCCTGGACGTGAAGACCGTCGCCGTCCACTCGGAGGCCGACCGCAACGCCCGGCACGTGCGGCTGGCCGACGACGCGATCCTGCTCGGCCCGGCCCCCGCCGCGGAGTCCTACCTCGCCGTGGACCGGATCGTCGAGGCCGCTCGCCGCAGCGGCGCGCGGGCGGTCCTCCCGGTGCCCCCGGCGCTGGCCGGCAACGCCCGACTGGCCGGTGCGGTGGTGGCCGCCGGCCTCACCTGGGTGGGTCCCTCCGCCGCCGTGCTGGAGCGGCTCGGTGGCGACGGCGTCGAGCCGGCCAGCGAGCGCGGGTTCCTCGCCCTGGTCACCGACGGCGGCCTGCGCTGCACGACCCCGGTGTCGCGCGACCGCGCCGCCGGCATCGCCCGCGTCTCCTGGACCCCCGACGAGCCCTTCGAGCTGCCTCCGGCAGCCAAGCGGCTGCCGGAGATCGGCTGGCGCGGCCTGGTCACCGTCGGCATCGCCCCGGACGGCGAGCTGGCCGAGGTGGCGGCCGGGTTCTCCCTCGACACGACGGTGCTGGAGCGGGCCCACGGCGTGGACGCCGTCGAGCTGGCGCTGCTCAGCGCGGCGGGCGGCTCGGCCGCCGACGCGGGGACGGGCGCGCCGCCGCGGCGGGCGGTCACCGTCCAGCTGCGCTCGACCCTGCCGCCGGGGCAGGGCGGCCGGGTCACCGGTCAGCTGCCCCGCTCGGGCCGGCACGCCGCCGGGGGACGCGGTGTCGAGGTCGTCGCGGTGAGCGGCTACGACCCCGGCGATCGGCTGGACCGCTGGTACGACGCGCTGCTGGCGACCGTCAGCGCCGGCGCCCGGGACACCGCGACCGCCGCCCGCGCCGTCAGCGACGTCCTCGACGCGGTGCCGGAGGTCGGTGTGCCGCACGACGGCGCCGAGGCGTGCGCGGTGCTCGAGCGGCTGGCCTCCGGGAGCCCCGCGTCGGAGACCTGACGCGTGCCAGGATGGGTCGACGGCGAGCTCAGGGAGGCGCGGTGGCGGTCGAGGAAGTGCACGCCGAGATGGTGTCGAGCGTGTGGAAGGTGCTCGTGCAGCCCGGCACCGAGGTGGTGGCCGGCGACACCCTGGTGATCCTCGAGTCGATGAAGATGGAGATCCCCGTCCTCACCGAGCGGGCCGGCACCGTCCGCGAGCTGCACGTCGTCGAGGGCGAGGTGCTCCAGGAGGGCGACCTCATCGCCACCGTCGTCGCCGGTTGAGGTCTGACCTCAGAGTGCCCTGACGTAGACCAGCAGGTCGATGCCGGGCACCGGGTGCCAGTCGCGCTCCGGCAGCCGGGTGAAGCCCAGCCGCCGGTAGAGGCGCTGCGCCGCCGTCATCCGCCGGTCCGTCGAGAGCACCACCCGCCGCTTGCCGGCCGCGCGGGCCCGGTCCAGACAGGTCCGCACCAGCAGCTCGCCGATGCCGCGGCCCTGCACGGCCGGGTCGACGACGAGCATCCGGAACGCGGCCTCGTCCTCGGACTCGGTGACCTCACCGAAGTCGCCCGAGAGCACCAGCGCCACGCTGCCGACCACGCGGCCCTCCCCGTCCCGCACGACGAGCAGTTCGGCCCGGTCGGCCCGGCCCGCGACGTCGCGCAGCTGCACGCCGTACTCGGGGGAGGCCAGCCCGCCGCCCACGTAGACGTCGGAGGTCAGCTGCCCGATCCGCGGGAAGTCGTCGGGACGGGCGCGGTCGACGGTCAGGGCCGGTGCGTCGGGGGACGAGGACACGGCGACGAGCCTAAGGAGGGCTCCCACAGGCTGGAGACCCCCCGGGCAGGAGGGCCCTCTCTCATACCCTCGGATCCACCATGAACAGCCTCTCCGAACGCCTCACCCGGGGCTCGGCGTCCGCGCCGGCCCAGGTCGACCACGCCCGCCGGCTGGTCGCCGACTGGCAGCTGCTCGCGGACCTGTCGTTCGCCGACCTGACGCTGTGGGTGCCGCTGCCCGCCGGGGCGTGGTGGTGCGTCGCGCAGGTGCGCCCCCTCACCGCTCCCACCAGCCAGCCCGAGGACCTCGTGGGCTCGGAGCTGGAGGGTCCGGCCGCGGAGCCGTTCCTGGTGGCGCACCGCGAGGGCCGGCCGGTGACCGAGGGGGAGCCGGACTGGTCGGGCAGCACCCCGCGCCGCCGGGAGGTCGTGCCGGTGCGCCACGACGGCGTGGTCGTCGCCGTCCTGGCGCGGGACACCAACCTGGCGGTGACCCGGTCGCCGTCCACCCTGGAGCTGACCTACCTCGACATCGCCGCCGACCTCTGCCTGATGGTCTCGGCGGGCACGTTTCCGCCGCAGAAGCTGCTGGACGCCGAGCTGAGCCCCCGCGTGGGTGACGGGCTGGTGCGGCTGGACGCCGGCGGCCGGGCCGTCTACGCCAGTCCCAACGCCCTGTCTGCCTACCGCCGGCTGGGCGTCACGGGGGACGTCGTCGGTGCCGACCTGGCCCGGCTCACCCGGGACGCCGCGGTGGACCGGGTGGCCGGCGAGGCGGTCGCGGCCGGCATCCGGGCCGCGGTGGCCGGGCGGTTCCCCGACCCGATGGACGTCGACAGCGTGGGGGCGACCCTGCTGGTGCGGGCGCTGCCGCTGCAGGCGCCGGGGGCCGAGGAGGGCGCGCTGGTGCTCGTGCGCGACGTGACCGACGTCCGCCGACGGGACCGCGCGCTGCTGACCAAGGACGCCACCATCCGCGAGATCCACCACCGGGTGAAGAACAACCTGCAGACGGTCGCCGCACTGCTGCGGCTGCAGGCCCGCCGCATGACCGAGCCGGCCGCCCGCGAGGCGCTGGAGGAGTCGGTGCGCCGGGTGTCGTCGATCGCGGTGGTGCACGAGACCCTCGCCGGCAGCCGGGAGGACGTGGTGGACGTCGACGACGTCCTCGACCGGGTGCTGCCGATGCTGGGCGACCTGACCTCCGTGGGCCCGGCCGCGCGGACGCGGCGGGTCGGCCAGTTCGGCGAGCTGCCCGCGGTCGCCGCGACGCCGCTGGTGCTGGTGGTCACCGAGCTGCTGCACAACGCCGCGGAGCACGCGTTCCCCGACGGCAGTCCCGGCAGCATCGAGCTGGTGGCCGAGCGGGACGGTGACGACCTCGTCGTCCGCGTGGTGGACGACGGACAGGGGCTGCCCGAGGGGTTCGACCTCTCCGCGAGCGAGGGGCTGGGCCTGCAGATCGTGCGCACGCTGGTCGCCAGCGAGCTCGGTGGCAGCCTCGCGATGACCAGCCCGGCGGACGGCCGCACCGGCACCGAGGTGGTGCTCACCCTGCCGGGGGCGGGGAGGCTCCGCAGGTAGGGAGCACGGCTGACTCCACCGGGGGCCGGCACCTGGCCGCGGTGTTGGCCGGTAGGTAGGCCGACAGTGACGCTGCCAACGACGCAGGGCCGGTCCGGGGAGCCCGGACCGGCCCTGCGGCCGTGCAGTGTGGCGGTGCCGGGCGTGGAGCCCGGGTGCGGTGTGCTCAGGCGGTGCGGACGCGGGTGCGGGCCTGACGCCGCTTGAGCGCCCG
>DASQXT010000437.1:0-11734 GCA_035639575.1 Geodermatophilus sp. | reverse complement strand
TCCTACCTGCTGCAGGACGAGAACGGCCAGACCGTCGAGTCGCACTCGATCAGCGCCGGCCTGGACTACCCGGGCGTGGGCCCGGAGCACTCCCACCTGCACGACATCGGCCGGGCGGAGTACCGGGCGGTCACCGACGCGGAGGCCATGGAGGCCTTCGCGCTGCTGTGCCGCACCGAGGGCATCATCCCGGCCATCGAGTCGGCGCACGCCCTGGCGGGGGCGATCAAGCTCGGCGAGGAGCTGGGGTCGCGGGGGGCTGGTGGGCGGGGGGACGAGCCTCCGCTCCTGCTGGTCAACCTCTCCGGCCGCGGGGACAAGGACGTCGAGACGGCGTCGCGCTGGTTCGGCCTCGGCGACCGCGAGCACGTCGAGCCCGGCGCCGGCATGGACACCGACCAGCAGCCCACCGAGGGCGCGGTCACCTCCGGCGACGCGGTCGCCGGGCAGGACGCGGGGGAGTCGGCGTGAGCGCCGAGAGCGACGGTGGAGTGAGCATCGCAGCGAGCGCCGCGGAGCCGACAGGGAGTGAGCATCGCAGCGAGCGCCAGCGAGCGAGGAGCGGAGCGACCGCGGAGGCGACGAACAGCGTCGAGCGAGGAGCGGAGCGAGACCGGAGCCGAGCCGTGTCACAGCTGCAGGACGCCATCACCGGGGCCCGGGCGGAGGGGCGTGCGGCGCTGGTCGCCTACCTCCCGGTCGGGTACCCGGACGTCGACACCTCGATCGCGGCCATGGTCGCGGCGGTCGAGGGCGGGGCCGACGTCATCGAGGTCGGCGTCCCCTACAGCGACCCCGGCATGGACGGCCCGGTGATCCAGCAGGCCGTCGACCCCGCCGTGCGCGCCGGCGTCGGCATGCGCGACGTGCTGCGCGCCGTCGCGGCGGTCGCCGCGACCGGTGCGGTGCCGGTGGTGATGAGCTACTGGAACCCGATCGAGCGCTACGGCGTCGAGCGGTTCGCCGCCGACCTGGCCGCCGCCGGGGGAGCGGGGGCCATCACCCCCGACCTCATCCCCGACGAGGCGGGGGAGTGGCTGGCCGCGTCCGAGGCGCACGACCTCGACCGGGTGTTCCTGGTCGCGCCGTCGTCCACCGACGCGCGCCTGGCCGCCACCACCGCGGCCTCCCGGGGCTTCGTCTACGCCGCCTCGACCATGGGCGTCACCGGCACCCGGGCCACCGTCGGTGACGCCGCGGAGCGGCTGGTCGCCCGCACCCGGGAGGTCACCGAGCTGCCGGTGTGCGTGGGCCTGGGCGTCTCCAACGGCGACCAGGCCGCCGAGGTCGCCGGCTTCGCCGACGGCGTCATCGTCGGGTCGGCCTACGTGCGCGAGCTGCTCGAGGGCCGGGGCGTCGACGGCGTGCGCCGGCTCTCGGAGGACCTCGCCGCGGGCGTGCGCCGTCCGGTGTCCGTGCCGTGAGCGCCCTGGCCGCGATCCCCAGCCCCACGCAGGGCGTCTGGGAGCTGGGCCCGCTGCCCATCCGGGCCTACGCGCTGTGCATCATCGCCGGCATCGTCGCGGCGGTCCTGATCACCGAGCGCCGCTGGGTCGCCCGGGGCGGGGCGAAGGGCGACGTCCTGGACATCGCCGTCTGGGCGGTGCCGTTCGGCATCGTCGGCGGCCGGCTCTACCACGTCGTCAGCAGCCCCCGGCCCTACTTCGGCGAGGGCGGCGACCCGCTGCGCGCCTTCGCCATCTGGGAGGGCGGCCTCGGCATCTGGGGCGCGATCGCCCTGGGCGGCGTCGGCGCCTGGATCGCCTGCCGCCGCCGCGGCATCCCGCTGCCGGCCTTCGCCGACGCCCTGGCGCCGGGGCTGCTCGTCGCCCAGGCCATCGGCCGGCTGGGCAACTGGTTCAACAACGAGCTCTACGGCCGCGCCACCGACCTGCCCTGGGCGCTGACGGTCTACGACTGGACCGGCACCCGGGCCGTCGTCGGCCCCGACGGTCAGCCGGTGGTGCTCGGCACCTTCCACCCCACCTTCCTCTACGAGCTGCTGTGGAACCTGGCGGCGGCTGCGGTCGTGGTGTGGGCCGACCGGCGCTTCCGGCTCAGCCACGGGCGGGCGTTCGCGCTCTACGTCGCCCTCTACTGCGCCGGCCGGCTGTGGATCGAGCTGCTGCGCGTCGACCCCGCGGAGACCTTCGCCGGCATCCGGCTCAACGTCTTCACCGCCGTCGTCGTGGGTCTGCTCGCGGTGGCCTACCTGGTCTGGCAGCGCGGCCGTCCCCGCGAGGTGATCACCCGCGGGCGTGACGCTGGTGACACCGCGCCGGCCCGTCGCCCCCGTGCGGAGTCCGCTCCGGCCGCCACCCCGGCCGCCGCGGAGCGCCGCGACGGAGAAGACCCAGGTGACGACGGCGACCGGCGACATACCGGTACCTGAGGACGACGCGCCGCACCCGGGGTTCATCCGTACGAGATCCGGGTTACGGCTGTGTACCCTTCTGCCAAGACCCCACAGTGATCCTGTCGGGGTCGCACGAGTCGGAACCGGGCCAGCGCCGCCCCGCGGACGACAGCACCGGGGCACCACCCCCGGAGCTCGCCAACCGGGTCGGCCCGGGGGGTCCACGGACCACCCCGCTCCACCGGTATCAGCCGCAGTGCCCCGTTCCTCTGATCTCTGACCACCGGCCGGGCCCCCGCCCCCCGCTCCGTTCCCGTCACCGTCGACGGCGACCGGGCGGCGTGCCGACGACGGGAGTGACATGTCCGAGTCCACCGCCCCCGCCGCGCCCCCCGCCTCTGGCGGTACCGCCGTGCCGTCCCCGGCCGGCCCGGCTGTGCCGTTCTCCGCCGTGCCCGCGGCGTCCGGCCTGTACGACCCGGCCAACGACAAGGACGCCTGTGGCGTCGCCTTCGTCGCCGACGTGCAGGGTCGTGCCTCGCGGGAGATCGTGGCCGCGGGGCTGACCGCCCTGCACAACCTCGACCACCGCGGTGCGGCCGGCTCCGAGCCGAACTCCGGCGACGGCGCCGGCATCCTCACGCAGGTCCCCGACGCGCTGCTGCGCGCCGAGGTCGACTTCGACCTGCCGCCGGTGGGCGAGTACGCCGTCGGCGTCGCCTTCCTTCCCGTCGACGAGACCGAGCGCGCCGCGCGCGTCGAGGACGTCGCCCGCCTGGCCGCCGAGGAGGGCCTGACCGTCCTCGGCTGGCGCGAGCTGCCGGTCGACCCGGACGGCGCCGACGTCGGCCCGACCGCCCGCGCGGTCATGCCGCACTTCGCCCAGCTGTTCGTCGCCGAGACCATCGGTGCCCGCGCCGACGCCACCGCGTTCGGCGGCGCCAAGGCCGTCAACGGCGTGACCCGGCTGGAGCGGCGCGCCTTCGTGCTGCGCAAGCGGGCCGAGCGGGCCGCGACCGAGGCCGGCAGCTCCCTCTACATCGCCTCGCTGTCCTCGCGCACCATCACCTACAAGGGCATGCTGACCACCGACCAGCTGCCCGCGTTCTTCCCCGACCTGCGCGACGAGCGCTACGCGTCGGCGATCGCGCTGGTGCACAGCCGGTTCTCGACCAACACCTTCCCGAGCTGGCCGCTGGCCCACCCGTTCCGGGTCATCGCGCACAACGGCGAGATCAACACCATCAAGGGCAACCGGAACCGGATGCGCGCCCGCGAGGCGAAGCTCCAGACCGAGCTGTTCGACGCGCCCGGCGGGGGGTCGGGAGGCGACGGAGCCGAGCTGGGGCTGGAGCGGATCTTCCCCGTCACCGCCAGCGACTTCAGCGACTCGGCGACCTTCGACGAGGTGCTCGAGCTGCTGCACCTGTCCGGCCGCTCGCTGCCGCACGCGGTGCTCATGATGATCCCGGAGGCGTGGGAGAACCACGACGAGATGGACCCGGCCCGCCGGGCCTTCTACCGGTTCCACTCCTCGATCATGGAGCCCTGGGACGGGCCCGCCGCCGTCGCCTTCACCGACGGCACGCTCATCGGCGCCGTCCTCGACCGCAACGGGCTGCGCCCGGGCCGCTGGTGGCACACCAAGGACGGCCTGGTCGTGCTGGCCAGCGAGGTCGGCGTCCTGGAGATCCCCGACTCCGAGGTGGTCGCCAAGGGCAGGCTGCAGCCGGGCCGGATGTTCCTGGTCGACACCGCGGCCGGGAAGATCGTCTCCGACGAGGAGGTCAAGGGCTCCCTGGCGGGCGAGCACCCGTACGAGGACTGGCTGCACGCCGGCCTGGTGCACCTGCCGCAGCTGCCCGAGCGCCGTCGCGCGCGGCCGAGCCACGAGTCGGTCGTCCGCCGGCAGCAGCTGTTCGGCTACACCGAGGAGGACCTGCGCGTCCTGCTCACCCCGATGGCGTCCTCCGGCGCCGAGCCGATCGGCTCGATGGGCACCGACACCCCGGTCGCGGCGCTGTCGGACCGCTCGCGGCTGCTCTACGACTACTTCGGGCAGCTGTTCGCCCAGGTGACCAACCCGCCGCTGGACGCCATCCGCGAGGAGCTGGTGACCAGCCTGGGCCGCACCTTCGGCCCCGAGCAGAACCTGCTGCACGCCACCCCGGCGTCGTGCCGGCAGCTGTTCCTTCCCTACCCGGTCATCGACAACGACGAGCTGGCCAAGATCCTGCACATCGACGACGACGGCGACCTGCCCGGGTACGCCGCCGTCCGGATCACCGGCCACTTCGACGTCAACGGCGGCGGGAAGGCGCTGGCCGAGGCGGTCGAGCAGCTGCGCACCAAGGTCAGCAAGGCGATCGCCGCCGGCGCCCGGATCATCGTGCTCTCCGACCGGGACTGCGACGAGAAGCGCGCCCCCATCCCGTCGCTGCTGATGACCGCCGCGGTCCACCACCACCTCGTGCGGGAGAAGACCCGCATGGAGGTCGGCCTGGTCGTCGAGTCCGGCGACTGCCGCGAGGTGCACCACGTCGCGCTGCTGCTCGGCTACGGCGCCGCCGCGGTCAACCCGTACCTGGCCTTCGAGTCCATCGAGGACCTCATCCGCGACGGCGTCCTCACCGGCATCCAGCCGGCGCAGGCCGTGCGCAACGTGGTCAAGGCGCTGGGCAAGGGCGTCCTGAAGGTCATGAGCAAGATGGGCATCAGCACCGTCGGCTCGTACACGATGGCCCAGATCTTCGAGGCGGTCGGCCTGTCGGACGAGGTCGTCGAGGAGTACTTCACCGGCACCTCGTGCCCGCTCGGCGGCGTCGGCATCGACGTCCTCGCCGAGGAGGTGGCCATGCGCCACCGCCGCGCCTACCCGGAGAACCCGACCGAGCGCGCGCACCGGCGGCTGGAGACCGGCGGCGAGTACCAGTGGCGCCGCGAGGGCGAGGTGCACCTGTTCAACCCCGAGACGGTGTTCCTGCTCCAGCACGCCACCCGCTCGCGGCAGTTCGAGGTGTTCCAGCGCTACACCGACACCGTCGACAAGCTGTCGGAGGAGGCCGCCACCCTGCGCGGCCTGTTCACGATCAGGACCGGCGTGCGCCCGCCCGTGCCGCTGGAGGAGGTCGAGCCGGTCAGCGAGATCGTCAAGCGGTTCCAGACCGGCGCGATGAGCTACGGCTCCATCTCGCAGGAGGCGCACGAGACCCTGGCGATCGCCATGAACCGGCTCGGCGGCAAGTCGAACACCGGTGAGGGCGGCGAGGACCCCGACCGCTTCCAGCCCGACCCGAACGGCGACCTGCGCCGCTCGGCGATCAAGCAGGTGGCCAGCGGCCGGTTCGGCGTCACCAGCGAGTACCTGGTCAACGCCGACGACATCCAGATCAAGATGGCGCAGGGTGCCAAGCCCGGCGAGGGCGGCCAGCTGCCCGGCGCGAAGGTGTACCCGTGGGTGGCCCGCACCCGGCACTCCACGCCGGGCGTCGGCCTGATCAGCCCGCCGCCGCACCACGACATCTACTCGATCGAGGACCTCAAGCAGCTGATCCACGACCTGAAGAACGCCAACAACGAGGCGCGGGTCCACGTCAAGCTGGTCAGCGAGGTCGGGGTCGGGACGGTCGCGGCCGGCGTGAGCAAGGCGCACGCCGACGTCGTCCTCATCTCCGGGCACGACGGCGGGACGGGCGCGGCACCGCTGACCTCGCTCAAGCACGCCGGCTCGCCGTGGGAGCTGGGCCTGGCCGAGACGCAGCAGACGCTGCTGGCCAACGGCCTGCGCGACCGCATCGTCGTCCAGGCCGACGGGCAGATGAAGACCGGCCGTGACGTGCTCATCGCCGCGCTGCTGGGCGCCGAGGAGTACGGCTTCGCCACCGCCCCGCTGGTCGTCTCCGGCTGCGTGATGATGCGCGTCTGCCACCTGGACACCTGCCCGGTCGGCGTCGCCACGCAGAACCCCGAGCTGCGCAAGCGGTTCACCGGGCGGCCGGAGTTCGTCGTCACGTTCTTCGAGTTCCTCGCCGAGCAGGTGCGCCAGTACCTCGCCGAGCTGGGCTTCCGCTCGCTGGACGAGGCGATCGGACACGCCGAGCTGCTCGACACCCGCAAGGCGGTCGACCACTGGAAGGCCGCCGGGCTGGACCTGTCCCGCATGCTGGCCGTGCCGGAGCTGCCCGAGGGCGCTGCCCGGCACCGGGTGCGCGAGCAGGACCACGGCCTGGACGTCGCGCTGGACCAGACGCTGATCCAGCTGTGCGAGGGCGCGCTGCTCGACGCGCGGCCGGTGAGCCTCGAGCTGCCGGTGCGCAACGTCAACCGCACCGTCGGCACGATGCTGGGCTCGATGGTCACCCGGCGCTTCGGCGGCGAGGGGCTGCCCGACGGCACGATCGACCTGACCTTCACCGGGTCGGCCGGTCAGTCCTTCGGCGCCTTCCTCCCGCGGGGCGTCACCATGCGGCTGTTCGGCGACGCCAACGACTACGTCGGCAAGGGCCTGTCCGGCGGGCGGATCGTCGTCCGTCCGGCGCGCGAGGCCGGCTTCGCCGCCGAGGACAACGTCATCGCCGGCAACGTCATCGCCTACGGCGCGACCGGCGGCGAGGTCTTCCTCCGCGGCCGGGTCGGCGAGCGGTTCTGCGTGCGCAACTCCGGCGCGCTGGCCGTCGTCGAGGGCGTGGGCGACCACGCGCTGGAGTACATGACCGGCGGCGCCGCGGTGGTCCTCGGCCCGACCGGCCGCAACATCGCGGCCGGCATGTCCGGCGGCATCGGTTACGTGCTCGACCTGGCCCGGCACCGGGTCAACACCGAGATGGTGGACGTCGACCCGCTGGACGGGGAGTCCGCGCAGTGGCTGCGCGACGTGCTGGTGCGCTACGCCGCCGACACCGCCTCGCCGGTGGCCGCCGCGCTGCTGGCCGACTGGGGCCGCTGGTCTGAGCGGTTCAGCGTGATCATGCCGCGCGACTACCGGCGCGCGCTGGAGGCCCGGCGGGCTGCCGAGGCCGCAGGAACGGATGTGGATCGAGCTGTGATGGAGGCCGCACGTGGCTGACTCGACCGGTTTCCTCAAGCACGAGCGTGCGCTGCCGCCGCGGCGCCCGGTCGACGTGCGGATCCTGGACTGGAAGGACGTCTACCTCTCCCGGCAGAACGGGGAGGACGCCGTCTTCCCGGTCGCCGCGGTGCGCCAGCAAGCCGCCCGGTGCATGGACTGCGGCATCCCGTTCTGCCACCACGGCTGCCCGCTGGGCAACCTGATCCCGGAGTGGAACGACCTCGCCCGCCGCGACGACTGGACCGAGGCGATCGAGCGGCTGCACGCCACCAACAACTTCCCGGAGTTCACCGGGAAGCTGTGCCCGGCGCCGTGCGAGGGCTCCTGCGTGCTGAACCTGCAGGAGTCGCCGGTCACCATCAAGCAGATCGAGTGGGAGATCGTCGACCAGGCGTTCCAGCGCGACCTGGTCAAGCCGGTCCCCCCGCAGGAGCACACCGGCAAGAAGGTCGCCGTCATCGGCTCCGGGCCCGCCGGGCTGGCCGCCGCCCAGCAGCTGACCCGCGCGGGTCACGACGTCACCGTCTTCGAGCGGGCCGACCGCGTCGGGGGGCTGCTGCGCTACGGCATCCCCGAGTTCAAGATGGAGAAGGCCCTGCTCGACCGGCGGCTGAACCAGATGCGGGCCGAGGGCACCCGGTTCGTCACCGGGGTCGAGGTCGGCAGCGGCCGGGACGGCGACCCGACCGTCGAGCAGCTGCGCGCCGACTTCGACGCCGTCGTCCTGGCCGGTGGCGCCACCCTGGGCCGCGACCTGCCCGCGCCGGGCCGGGAGCTGCGTGGCATCCACCTGGCGATGGAGTACCTGCCCTTCGGCAACCGGCAGGCGCTCGGCGAGCTCGACGAGCCGCCCATCAACGCCCACGGCAAGCACGTCGTGATCATCGGCGGTGGTGACACCGGCGCCGACTGCCTGGGCACCGCCCACCGGCAGGGGGCGCTCTCGGTCACCCAGCTGGAGATCATGCCGGCGCCGCCGGACCGCCGGGCCGAGACCAACCCGTGGCCGACCTACCCGATGGTCATGCGCGTCTCCAGCGCCCACGAGGAGGGCGGGGAGCGGCTCTACAGCGTCAACACCGAGCGCTTCGTGGGCGACGACGAGGGCAACGTGCGCGCGCTGCTCATCCACGACGTGGAGCGGGTCGACGGCCGGTTCCAGAAGGTCGAGGGCACCGAGCGCGAGCTCCCCGCCGACCTGGTGTTCCTCGCCATGGGGTTCACCGGTGCCCAGCGCGTCGGCCTGGTGGAGGGGCTGGGCGTCGAGCTCGACCAGCGCGGCAACGTCGCCCGCGACGCCGAGTTCATGTCCACCGTCCCCGGCGTCTTCGTCGCCGGCGACATGGGCCGCGGCCAGTCGCTCATCGTGTGGGCGATCGCCGAGGGGCGGGCCGCCGCGGGTGGCGTCGACGCCTGGCTGACCGGTTCGACGATGCTGCCGCGTCCGGTGACCCCCACCGCGGTGGCGCTCCGGTAGCAGGAGGACCCCGTCCCTCCACCGTCACCGGCCCGAGGGCCGAGCCCCGCACTGCGCGGGGCTCGGCCCTCGTCGCGTGTGGACGAGCCTCACAGGGAGTCCTCCCCACGCGCGACGGGCCGCCCCACTAGCGTCTGACCCATGTCGCGTCGCGCCAAGATCGTCTGCACCCTCGGGCCGGCGACCGGTTCCCAGGAGCAGGTCACCGCCCTCGTCGAGTCCGGGATGGACGTCGCCCGGCTGAACTTCAGCCACGGGGCGCACACCGACCACGAGAAGAACTACCGGATGGTCCGCGAGGCCTCCGACCGCACCGGTCACGCCGTCGCCGTCCTCGCCGACCTGCAGGGCCCCAAGATCCGCCTCGGCACCTTCGCCGACGGCCCGGTCCACTGGCAGACCGGCAGCCGGGTCTGCATCACCGTCGACGACGTCGAGGGCACCGCCGAGCGGGTCTCCACCACCTACAAGGGCCTGGCCGCCGACGCCCGGGTCGGCGACCGGCTGCTGGTCGACGACGGCAAGCTGGCCCTGTCGGTCGTCGAGATCGACGGGCCGGACGTGTGCTGCCTGGTCGTCGAGGGCGGCGAGGTGTCCAACAACAAGGGCCTGTCGCTGCCTGGCGTCGCGGTGAGCGTGCCGGCGATGTCGGACAAGGACGAGGAGGACCTCCGCTTCGCCCTCCACATGGGTGTCGACTTCGTCGCGCTGTCCTTCGTGCGCTCGCCGCGCGACGTGGAGCTGGTGCGCGACGTCATGCGGCAGGAGGACGTCTCCGTCCCAGTGATCGCCAAGCTGGAGAAGCCGGAGGCGGTGGAGAATCTCGAGGCGATCGTCGAGGCGTTCGACGGCATCATGGTGGCCCGCGGCGACCTGGGCGTGGAGCTGGCGCTGGAGCAGGTGCCGCTGGTGCAGAAGCGGGCCGTCCAGGCCGCCCGCGAGCGCAACAAGCCGGTCATCGTGGCCACGCAGATGCTCGAGTCGATGATCACCAACTCGCGGCCCACGCGCGCGGAGGCCTCCGACGTCGCCAACGCCGTCCTGGACGGCGCGGACGCGGTCATGCTGTCGGGGGAGACCTCGGTGGGGCGCTATCCGATCGCCGCGGTGCGGACGATGGAGCGGATCATCGACGCCGTCGAGAGCGACCCCGTGCGCGTCCCCGAGCTGGTCCGGCGGTCGCGGTCCCGGTCCGGCGCCATCGTCCGGGCTGCCCGGGACATCGCCGAGTCCCTCGACGTCAAGGGCCTGGCCACCTTCACCCAGACCGGCGGCAGCGCCCGGCGGCTGGCCGCGCTGCACCCCCGGATGCCGCTGCTCGCCTTCACCGTCGACGGGCGGGTGCGCAGCCAGCTGGCGCTGTCCTGGGGCGTGGAGACCTTCCTGGTCCCCGAGGTGCAGCACACCGACGACATGGTCCGGCAGGTGGACTTCTCGCTGCTGTCCATCGGCCGGCTCAAGGAGGGCGACCGGGTCGTCGTCGTGGCCGGCAGCCCGCCGAACACCCCCGGCTCCACCAACCTCATCCGGGTCCACGAGGTGGGTACCGACTCGTGACCGAGCTCGCGAGGTCACGCGGAGGCACAGCACGCCCCGGCACGGGGACGACGAGCGCCAGCGAGGAGAGCCCGTGACGCAGGTGGACGGCGGCAGCCAGGCCGCCTCGCTGATGGCCGTCCTCGACCTCGAGGAGCGCGACGGCGACCTGTACGTCGGCCAGACGCCGCGGACGCCGCTGCAGCGCATCTTCGGCGGGCAGGTGGCCGGGCAGGCCCTCATGGCCGCGTCCCGGACGCTGCCGGGGGAGCGCGCCGTCCACTCGCTGCACGCGTACTTCCTGCGGCCCGGTGACCCGCACGAGGAGATCCGCTACGCCGTCGAGCGGATCCGGGACGGGCGCACGTTCAGCACCCGGCGGGTCATCGCCTGCCAGCGGCGCCGGGGGGAGGACGTCGCGATCTTCGCCCTGACCGCCGACGCCTCGGTGCCGGAGACCCCCGTCGTCGAGCACGCGCTGCCGATGCCCGAGGTGCCGGGCCCGGAGACCCTCCCCAGCCTCCCCGAGGTGGTCGCGCCCCACGGGGAGCGTGCCGCCGCCGCGCTCGCCATCAGCCAGGCGGTGGAGCAGCGGCTGCTCGAGGACCCCTTCGACCGGACGCCGAAGTCGCCGCCGGACACCCGTACCTGCGTGTGGATGCGGGTCGCCGGCCGGCTGCCCGAGGACGGCAACGTGCACCGCTCGGCGCTGACCTTCGTCAGCGACCTGACCCTGCTGTCGGCCGGGCTCGCCCGCACCGGCGGCGGCTGGGGCGGGGAGTACGTCGGCGCCAGCCTCGACCACGCGGTGTGGTTCCACGCGCCGGTGCGGGCCGACGAGTGGTTCCTCTACGAGACCGACAGCCCCGCGGCCTCCGGCGGGCGGGCGCTGTGCTTCGGCCAGATCTGGGCGGCCGACGGCACTCACGTGGCCACGGTCACGCAGCAGGGCCTCATCCGGTCGCTGCGCGACTGAAGAAGGACCCCTCTGCCCCTGCCGGCCCTCCTGCAGGGTCCCGCTGCGAGCTGGCGAGCGGTGGGGGCAGGAGGGCCCTTCGGCTACAGAGGGGCCGTATCGGCCTCCGGGTGGTCGGCCTCGACCTGCTGCGCGGTCTCCGGCGGCGTCGGGTCCTCCTGCGCGCGCGCCTGCGCCGCCGTCTCGTCCTGGGCGGCCGGCGTCTCGACCGGCTGGAGGGCCGTGGCTCGGGCCGCCTCCTCCCGCGCCCGCTCCGCCCGTGCCCGCTCCTCGGCGGCGCGACGCTCGGCCTCCTCGCGGGCCCGCTCCGCCGCGGACTCG
>DASQXT010000436.1:0-3006 GCA_035639575.1 Geodermatophilus sp. | reverse complement strand
GAAGCCGGAACCACCCCCGCACCCACCGCCGAAGCGCCATCCCCACCTCGTGCGGATCGAGGGCGCGGGGCAGCAGAAGTCGCCCCCCGCCCGCGGCGCCTCCGAGAGCGAGGCGAGCCCCCGACCCCCCGGCCCGGGCGCCGCCGACAGCGGCCCCAGCCCCGGAGCCCCGTCCGACGCCCAGGTGCGGGCCGACCTCAAGCAGGCCCGCGCCGAGCTGGCGAGCTTCAAGCGCCACCTGGACACCGCGGCCTTCCTCCAGACCGGCCCGCGCGCGCGCGTGCTCCCCGACGGGATGGCGGTCGCCCCCCGGAACGCCCCGGCCGTGGTCAAGCGGGTGATCCTCGCCGGGAACGAGATCGCCCGCCTCCCGTACAAGTGGGGCGGAGGGCACGGCGCGTGGCGCGACTCGGGCTACGACTGCTCGGGCTCGGTCTCCTTCGCCCTGGCCGGCGCCGGCCTCCTCGACCGGCCGCTGACCTCGGGCGAGTTCATGAGCTGGGGGGACGCCGGCCCGGGTCGCTGGATCACCCTCTACGCGAACTCCGGCCACATCTTCATGATGGTGGCCGGGTTGCGCTTCGACACGAGCGGCCAGGGGCGCGCAGGCACTCGCTGGCAAGCCGCGGCCCGGCCGGTGGCGGGGTTCGCGGTCCGCCACCCGCCGGGCCTGTAGGCGTACGGCTAGCGCCGCCGGCCCTCGCTAGCGCAGCTCGCCGGGCACGAGCGTGAGCTCGAGCCGCCGCCCCTGCCGCAGGACGCGGACCGGCACCGACACGCCGATCAGCTCGGCGACCATCACGTGCTGGAGGTCCTCGACCCGGGCGATCGGCTCGCCCGCGACCTCGATTATCAGATCCTCCGGCCGGATGCCGGCTCGGTCCGCGGGGCTGCCCGGCACCACCTCGACGACCTCGACGCTGGTCTCGAGGTCGGTGTGGGAGCGCGCCTGCGGGGGCAGCGGGCGCGGCCCACCGGCGACGCCGATGTACGCGCGGCGGACCCGACCCTCGCTCATGAGCGACCCGATCACGCGCTGGGTGGTGGCGTTGATCGGCACCGCCAGCCCGAGGCCGACGCCGGCCAGCGCGGTGTTGATGCCGACGACCTGCCCCTGGCTGTCGGCGAGGGCTCCGCCCGAGCTCCCGGGGTTGAGCGTCGCGTCGGTCTGGATGACGTTGTCGATGATCCGCGCCGCTGTCCTGGAGCGCGCGGGCAGCGCGCGCCCGAGCGCCGACACCACGCCCGCGGTCACCGAGCCGGAGAGCCCGTGCGGGTTGCCGATCGCCACGACGAGTTGGCCGACCCTGAGCCGCTCGGCGTCCCCGAGCTCAGCCGTGTTCAGGCCGCCGCTCGAGATGCGGAGCAGCGCCAGGTCCGAGAGCGGGTCCTCGCCGACCACCTCGAAGCGCTCCTCGCGCCCGTCGGTGAAGGCAGCTCGCCCGGCGTGGCCCGAGCCGGCGACCACGTGCGCCGAGGTGAGCAGGAACCCGTCCGGTGTGATCGCCACCGCGCTGCCGGCGCCGGCGGGGACCTGACCCCGGCGGGTCCGGCGCAGGATCCGCAGACTGGCGACCGACGGCGCGAGGCGCTCCGCCACCGAGACGACCACGCGTGAGTAGGCGTCCAGGGCCTCGGCCTCGGTTGGGCGGGGCGGCGCGGTCACGCCGCTCATCGGCCCCCCTCAGCGGCTGCGAACGCCGCGGTGACCGAGCGCTCCTCGGTGCCGCGGACGACGGTGAGCGGAAGCTCGCCGCCGTCGCCGACGGCGTCCAGTGCGGCGTAGAGGTCGTCGATCCCCTCGACGCTCCGGCCGCCGGCGGCCACGATCAGGTCGCCGGCCTCGACGCCGGCCGCCTCAGCCGGGGTGTCGTCCTCGACGGCCCGCACGAGCAGGCCGGGCCGCTCGGGCAGCCCGACCGCGCGGCGCATGCGGCGGGCGACGCGCGGCGGCGCCACCGCTACACCGAGCCGGCGCGGCGCCGGCGCCCGCCCGGCCGCCAGGGCGCGGACGCGCTCCTGCACCCGGGCGCTCGCCGGGACGGCGAGGATCAGGCCGCCGTCGAGGCGCACGGCGTTCAGACCGAGCAGGCGCCCCTCGGCGTCGACCAGCGGGCCGCCCGACGACCCGCGGGGAAGCGGCGCCGTGTGCTCGATCGCACCCTCGATGCGCCGTCCCCGGGGGCCGCGGAAGCTGCGCCCGGAGGAGGAGACGAAGCCGAGCGTGGCGCGGAGCCCACGGCCGCCCGGGTTGGCCAGGGCGACCACGGCGGCACCCACGGGGGAGTCGGTCGCGTCCGGGTCCCATGCGACGGCGGGCGCGTCCCCGGTGTCGACGGCGACCACGGCGAGGTCGAGATCGGGATCCACCCCGGCCCTGCGGCCCACCTCGCGACGGCCGTCGGCGAAGGTCACGGTGACCTCGTCGCGGCGCAGGTTGTGGGCGCTGGTCACGACCTGGCCGGTCTCCACGACCACCCCGGATCCGAGCCCCCAGCCACGTCCGATGCCGACGACCGCGGGCCCGACTCGGTCGGCGGCCGATGAGATGAGGTCGGAGAGGTCAGCTACTGCGCTCATCTGTGCCTCCAATGAGTGACTTGCAAGTTGCAAGTAAGGAGTATACGCCGGGGGGCGGCCTACCATCTAGGCAATGGGACGGCCCGCTCAGGAACGTGAGCCCTCGCCGCTGGCCGCGGCGCTCGATAGCGTCGGTGATCGCTGGACGCTGCTCGTGGTCGAGGCGCTCCTCGACGCGCCGCGCCGGTTCGGCGACCTCGAGGATGAGCTGGCCGGCATCGCCCCGAACGTGCTGAGCCAGCGGCTGCGCCGCCTCGAGGGCGAGGGGCTCGTGCTCGCCGAGCGGTACTCGGAGCGGCCCCCGCGCTTCGTCTACCAGCTGACCGCGAGCGGGCGCGAGCTGGCCGGCGCGCTCAGGTTGCTCGCCGACTGGGGTGCGCGCCACCGGGAGTCGACCGAGCCGCCGCGGCACACCGCGTGCGGGAC
>DASQXT010000435.1:0-6861 GCA_035639575.1 Geodermatophilus sp. | reverse complement strand
CGCGGCAGCGTCGATCCGCACGCGCACCAGCCCGAACACCCGGTGCAGCGCCGGGGCCTCCACCTCCACGCCGCGGATCCGGTCGTTCGGCACGGTGCGCACCGAGCGGGCCAGCAGGCCGCGGGTCACCACCACCGCCGTCGGACCGTCGGCGTAGCCGAACCGCCACCAGCTCAGCGCGGCCGCGACCAGGGACAGCGCGGTGACGACCGCCGCCATGACCACGATGGTGAGCAGCCCGTCGTCCAGGCCGACCAGCGCGGCGACCGGGATCAGCACCGGCACCAGCTGGCGGGCCTGCCGGAAGGTGGCGGTGTGCACCAGCACCACGCGCGGCGACGCCCGCAGTGGCCGCTCCCCGGGTGCGCGCCCGCCGCCCGCGCCCACGGCGGGGTCGCGCACCGGTCCGGCTCCGCCCGGCGGAGCCGGAGGGACGGCGGGGCCGCTCACTCCGCTCACCGGTTCGCTGCCGCGGAGCGCTCCGCTCCTCGCTCGTTCCTCGCTGGGGTGCTCACGCCCCTCTCCGCTCACGTCGCCTCGTCGCGGACCAGCTCGGCGCGCCGGGCGAGGTCGTCGGCGACCCGCTGGGCCACGTCGGCCTCCAGGTGCAGCACCCGCACGGTGCCCTGCGAGGACGCCGTCAGCACCGCCACCGTGGCCAGCCCGAACAGCTGCTGCAGCACGCCGCGGGTGACGTCGACGGTCTGGATGCGCGAGATGGGCACCAGCGTCCAGGTGCGGGTCAGCCAGCCGGTGAGGGTGTACACCGCCTCGCCGGTGACCTCCCATCGGTGCACGCGGTAGCGGACCCACGGCCGGATGCCGATCGCCGCCCCCGCGTAGATCACCAGCAGCGCCGGCAGCAGCCAGCGCAGCACCGCGACCGGGCCGCCGTCCGGCACGAAGAGGACGAACGCCGCCACCACCGCGCCGTAGACCAGCGTGCCGATCACGCCCTCGGTGACCCACAGCCCGATCGCCGAGCGGGACAGCGACCAGGCGGGGTCGCGGACGGGCGCGGGGACGTCGGCGGTCATCGCCCCCATCCTGTCAGCGTCCCCGGCCGTGATCATGGGGTTCGTGCCGGTCCGCCCGGCGAGTCCGCGCGTGTCGCCCGCAACGACCCCATGATCACCGCGGGTGGGGCAGGGCGCGGAGCCGCCCACCGTGCCGGTGGCACGATGGGAGGCGTGATGCCGCAGCAGGTCCCGACCGTGCCCGCCAGCGAGGTGCCCGAGGACGCCGTCGTCCTCGACGTGCGTGAGGACGACGAGTGGGTGGCCGGCCACATCGACGGCGCCACCCACATCCCGATGGGCGAGGTCCCGGCGCGGCTGGAGGAGCTGCCCGAGGCCGACCCGCTCTACGTCACCTGCCGCGGCGGCGGGCGCTCGGCCCGCGTGGCCGCCTGGCTCAACGCCAACGGCTTCGACGCGGTCAACGTGGGCGGCGGCATGGGGGAGTGGGAGGCGGCCGGCCGGCCGATGGTGAGCGAGAGCGGTCAGCAGCCCTTCGTGCGCTGACAGCCGCGGGAGCATCGCAGTGAGCTCTGCGAGCGAGGAGCGGACCGCGGCGCGGAAGCGCACCGGAGGATTCGTGCGCTGACAGCCGCGGGAGCATCGCAGTGAGCTCTGCGAGCGAGGAGCGGACTGCGGCGCGGAAGCGCACCGACGTGGGCGTGCGCTGAGAGAGGACCCCCTCCTCCCCACCCGTCGCAAGCTCGGGGTGGGACCCGGGAGGGGGCCGCGTCCGCGTCGGCTACAGCGAGGTGCCGTGCACCAGCCCGATGGCGTAGGAGTCCCAGAAGGTCCCGGCCGCCGGGCCGCCGTTGCAGGTGCCGTCGGACTCGCCGGGGCGCTTGACCCACAGGTAGGCGTCGACGCGGGCCTGCCCGGTCTGCGCCGTCGGGTGCTCGCCGAGGGCGCGGCCCGGGGGGTTGCACCAGTCGGCACCGGGGCCGTTGCCGTTGCGGCTGGTGTCGACGACGAAGTGGACCCCGCCCAGCAGCGCGGAGACCTGCTCGCCGTAGGCGACGTTGTCCGCGGTGGTCTCGAAGTTGGAGACGTTGATCGCGAAGCCGTCCGCGGCGGTCGCCCCCGCGGTGCGCAGCCGCTCGGCCATGGTCGGCGGGCTGATCCAGGTCGCGTTCCCGGCGTCGAGGTAGGTGTGGGTGCCGGGGTTGGCCTCGAGCAGGTCCACGGCCGAGCGCAGCACCGCCAGCCGCTCGGCCTGGTCGCCGCACAGCTGGGCGAGCGCGTCGGGCTCCACGACGACGACCGCGTCGGCGCTGCCGATGCCGGTCGCGACCGCCTGCACCCAGCGGAGGTAGTCGGCCGACGAGCCGACCCCGCCGGCGGAGTACCCACCGCAGTCGCGGCCGGGGACGTTGTAGGTCACGAGGACCGGCACGGCCCCGACGGCCTGCGCGGCGGCGACCTCCTGGCGGACCGTCGCGGTCACGTCGCCGCTCCACGCGCCCAGCCACAGCGACGTGGGCACGCCCGCCAGCTCGGCGAGCGCCGCGGCGTCCGCGGCGCTGCGGCCCGGCTGCGCGGCGGCCTGGACCGCGCCGGTGTTCGGGCCGTAGAAGGTCATCCCGGCGAGCGGGTTGCCGGTGGCGGCGGGCGGGACGGCGGTCGAGCCGGTCGCCGTGGCCGTCGTGGTGCCGGCCGCGCCGGAGGTGGCGCCGGTCGTGGCCGCGGGGGTGCTCGTGGGTGCGGCGGTGGTGGGGGCGGTGGGAGTGGGGGTCGCCCCGGTCGGCGCCGCCGTGCTCGGGAGGGGAGCGGACGTCGTCGGCCTGGGGACCGGCGCCGTCCGGGTCTTGCGGGCCTGCTCGATGGCCGGCTGCGCCACGGCCGGCGTCTCAGGGGCCAGGAGCGACGGCGCGAGCAGCCCGGCCCCGACCACCGCGGCGGCGACACCGGAGGTCCACAGCCGTCGCCGGCCGCGTCCGGCCCGGTGCCGGCCCCGGGAGGCGGCGATCGGGTCGGTCAGCCGATCCGGCGAGGAGCAGCCCGGGGCGAAAGCCATGCGCACACCGTAGCTGAGCGCATCCGTAACGTCACGACCGCGGATGACTCAGTGTGTCGATGTCCCAGCGGTGGGTCACGAGGGGTCCGCCCGCTCGCGCGGACGGACCCCTCGCAGGACGCTCAGCCGCGCGCGGGGAACTCCGCGAAGCGGCTGCGCAGGTCCTTCTTGGAGAACTTGCCGACGCTGGTCTTGGGCACCTCGTCGATGAACTCGACGGCGTCGGGCATCCACCACTTGGCCACCTGCGGCCTGAGGTGGTCGAGGACCTCCTGCTCCGTCATCGTCTCGCCCTCCTTGACGACGACGCAGGCCAGCGGGCGCTCGTCCCACTTCGGGTGCGGGACGCCGACGACGGCGGCCTCCTTGACCTTCGGGTGGCTCATGATCGCGTTCTCGAGGTCCACCGAGCTGATCCACTCGCCGCCGGACTTGATGAGGTCCTTGGTGCGGTCGGCGATCCGGATGGAGCCGTGGGCGTCCATCGCCGCGACGTCACCGGTGCGCATCCAGCCGTCGTCGGTGGTCAGGACGACGCCGGCGTCGGGGTTGTAGTAGTCCCTCGCGCACCACGGGCCGCGCACCTGCAGCTCCCCGGTGGCCTCGTCGTCCCACGGCTGCGGCTCGTTCGTGTCGGCGTCGACGATGCGGGCCTCGACGCCGAGGAACGGGATGCCGGCGCGGGCGCGCTGGGCCGCCTTGGTCTCCTCGTCGGCGTCCAGGTAACGGCGCGGCAGGATGCCCGAGGAGGCGACGGGGTGGGTCTCGGTCATGCCCCAGGCCTGCAGAATCGCCAGACCCACCTGTTCCCGGTAGGCCTCCGACAGCGCCTTGGGCACCGCCGAGCCACCGCAGCCGATCTGCCGCAGCCGGTGCGGCCGGCCGGCCAGGTGCGGCAGCACGCCCTGCCAGATGGTCGGGACGCCGGCGGTGAAGGTGACCCCCTCGTCCACGATCAGGTCGGCCAGCGCCTGGGGCTGCATCATCGAGCCCGGCATGACCAGCGAGGCGCCCGCGGCCGGCGCGGCCTGCGCGATGCCCCAGGCGTTGGCGTGGAACATCGGCACGACCGGCATCGCGACGTCCTGGATGCCCAGCCCGAAGGCGTTGGGCGCCATCACGCCCATCGTGTGCAGCCACGTCGAGCGGTGCGAGTAGACGACGCCCTTGGGGTTGCCGGTGGTGCCGCTCGTGTAGCACATCGAGGCGGCGCTGTTCTCGTCCGTGACGTGGAAGTCGACCGGGGAGGCCTCGGCCAGCAGCGTCTCGTAGTCGGCGACGCGGGGGTCGTCGGGGATCTCGTTGTCGCCGCCGTCGTCCATGACCACGACGTGCCGGACGGTCTTCATCGTGTCGATGAGCGGCCACAGCAGCGGCAGCACGGTGCGGTCGACGAAGACGACCTCGTCCTCGGCGTGGTTGGCGATGTAGGTCAGCTGCTCGGGGAACAGCCGGATGTTGAGCGTGTGCAGCACGCGGCCGGTGCTCGGTGCGGCGAAGTACAGCTCCAGGTGGCGCTGGCTGTTCCACCCGAAGGTGCCGACCCGGCCGTCGGCGCTGATGCCGAGGGTGTCGAGCACACCGCCGAGCCGGCGGGTCCGTTCGGCCCACTCCGCGTAGGTGGTCCGGGTGATCCCGCCGGGGCCGGCGGTGGCGATCGTCCCGTCGCCGTAGTGCTGTTCGACGTGTCGGAAGATCGCGTCGATGGTGAGGGGGTAGTCCTGCATGAGGCCGCGCATGAGCGGAATCGTGCCAGTGACCGCGCTCACGATCCACAACCGCCCGGCGGGATCGCCGTCCCGCTGACCTGGCCGTACCCCGCCGCCGTCGCGGGGCAGCAGAGGACGGCGACTCCGCGGGGCGGACGGCGATCAGCCGCCGGCGACCACCACCGGCAGCTCGGCCAGGCCGCGGATGACGAACTCCGGACGGCGCACCGGCTCCCCGCCGAGCTCCAGCCGGGAGGTGCGCTCCAGCAGGGCGCCGAAGGACGCCTGCAGCTCCACGCGGGCCAGCGGCGCGCCGATGCAGAAGTGCACGCCGGCCCCGAAGGTGATGTGCGGGTTGTCGGTCCGACCGACGTCGAACCGGTCCGGGTCGGGGAAGACCGCCGGGTCCCGGTTGGCCGCCCCCAGCAGCGCGGCGACCTTCTGCCCCTCGCGCACGGTCACCCCGCCCACCTGCACGTCGGTGGTGGCCGTCCGCTCGAACAGCTGCAGGGGTGAGTCGAACCGCATGAACTCCTCGACGGCGGTCGGCAGCAGGCCGGGGTCGTCGCGCAGCCGGGCCAGCTGGTCGGGGTGCTCGAGCAGCGCCAGCAGGCCGTTGCCGCTGACGTTGACCGTCGCCTCGTGCCCGGCGTCGAGCAGCAGGACGCAGGTGGTGACCAGCTCGTCCTCGGTGAGCCGGTCGCCGTCGGAGTCCCGCACGGTGACCAGGTGGGAGAGCAGGTCCTCGCCGGGGGTGCGGCGGCGCTCGGCGGCCAGCCCGCGCAGGTAGGTGACGAACTGGTCCGCCGCACGCTCGGCGGCGTCCTCGACGGCCGCCGTCCGGCCGTACTCGTACATCTTCACGATCGCGTTGGACCACGGCCGCAGCAGCGGCCGGTCGGCGTCCGGGACCCCGAGCAGCTCGGCGATGACCGCCACCGGCAGCTCCTCGGCCATCCCGGACAGGACGTCGACCGGCGCGGTCCCGCCGGAGCGCGCGACCAGGCCGTCGACCAGCTCTCCGGCCAGCCGCTGCACCCAGGGTCGCAGCCGCTCGACGTGCCCGCGGACGAAGGCGGCGCTGACCAGGCGGCGCAGCCGGGTGTGGTCCGGCGGCTCCATCTCCAGCAGGGCGTTGCGGTGGACCAGGTTGAAGGAGCCGAAGCGCTCGGCCGGCTCCCGGTCGCGCCAGATGCGGCCCAGCCGGCGGTCCCGCAGGACGGCGTTGCTCTCGGCGTGGGTGAACGCCAGCCACAGCCCCAGGCCCTCGTGCCACTGCACCGGCGCCTGGGCCCGGGCGAGGGCGAAGGACGGGTAGGGGTCGGCGACGACGGCGGGGTCGGTGAGGTCGATCGGTGGAGCCGCGGGGATCACGCCGCAGCAGCGTAAGGAGTCCGCACGGGCGCCGGGAACGCTCCACCTACGCTCGGGGCCATGGCCCGCTCCGCGACCCGCAAGCGCCCCGCTGCCCCTGCCGCCGACGGTGGCGTCAACCCCAAGGCGCCCTGCCCGTGCGGCTCGGGTCGCCGGTACAGGCACTGCCACGGCTCGGGCTACGCACCGCCGGTGACCCGGCCGTTCGAGGGGCTGCCCGGCGAGGAGCACTGGGTCGCGCTGCGCGAGCTGGTCCCGGCGGCGACCGCGCCGCTGCGGACCACGGACGGGCGCGACGTCACCCTCGCCAGCGTGTTGCCCGGCGGTGCCCCGGCGCTGGTCCGTGCCAACGGCGAGATCCTGCTCGGCGTCCAGCTCCAGGGTTCCTCCGACGACGTCAGCCGCGACCTCGGGACGGCGCTGGCCGCCGCGCTCGAGGCGCCGGCCGGTGCGCCGGTCGACCCGGGCCCGCTCGGGGGCGCGGGGTCGGCCGGCCCGCGGCTGCAGGAGCTCGTCGATCCCACGGCGCCGCTCGACGTGACCGTGCACGAGGACTTCGGATTCTGGCTCGAGGGCGTCGAGGCCGGCGCCGCGGCCCGTGCCGGGCTGGAGCAGGCGAACGCGGCGATCCTGCCGACCGTGCTGCTCCCCGGCCTCGGTGCCGCCTACTGGGTGCGGCCGGGGGCCGAGCGGGCGCACCTGCGGTGGGTGCGGCCCGAGCCGGAGGAGCAGCTGCTCGACGCGCTGG
>DASQXT010000434.1:0-3345 GCA_035639575.1 Geodermatophilus sp. | reverse complement strand
CGGCAAGGTCAAGGCGACCCTCGCCCTCGCCAAGGGCAAGAAGTCCTACGACAAGCGGCAGGACCTGGCCGAGCGCGACTCGCGCCGGGAGATCCAGCGGGCCTTCGGGCGCTACGTGAAGGGACGGCGGTAAGTGCGCGGTGTGGCCTACGACCGGTACGGCGGCCCCGAGGTCCTGACCCTCCGCGACGACCTGCCCGACCCGCCGGTCGGCCCGGACACCGTGCTGGTGCGCGTACACGCCGCCGGCGTCAACCCGGTCGACCTGCTGATCCGCTCCGGCGGGCTGACCGGCGCCTACCCGCACCACCTGCCGATCGTCCCGGGCTGGGACGTCGCCGGGGTCGTCGAGGCCGCGGGCCCCGCGGTCACCGCGTTCGCCGCCGGTGACGAGGTGTTCGGCTACGTCCGCCGGGACGACGTCCAGTGGGGGACGACGGCCGAGCACGTGCCCGCGCCGCAGCGGTGCCTGGCGCACAAGCCGGAGTCGCTGTCGTTCGCCGAGGCGGCGGGGCTGCCGCTGGCCGGGCTCACCGCCTACCAGGCGCTGACCGAGGCGCTCGACGTGCACGAGGGCGAGCGGGTACTGGTGCACCGCGCCGCCGGCGGCGTCGGCTTCTCCGCCGTCCAGATCGCCGTCGCGCTCGGCGCGCACGTCGTCGGCACGGCGAGCCCGCGCAACCACGGCTTCCTGCGGGACGCCGGGGTCGCCGAGGCGCTCGACTACTCGGCCGGGCCGATCAGCGCGCAGCTGTCCGAGCCGGTCGACGCCGTCCTCGACCTGGTCGGCGGTGACACCCTGGCCGACGCGCCGAAGCAGGTCCGCGACCGCGCCCGCATCGCCTCCGTCGTCGACCCGGTGGTCAACGAGATGGGCGGCCGCTACGTCTTCGTCCGTCCCGAGCACGCACACCTCGAGGAGCTCGGCCGCATGGCCGACGCCGGCCAGCTGCGGGTGCCGATCGCCCGGGCGTTCCCGCTGGAGCAGACCGCCGAGGCGCAGGAGCTGGTCGCGGGCGGGCACGTGCGCGGCAAGGTCGTCGTCACGCTGCGCTCGTGACCACGGGCACGGTCACGCCGAAGTGACCACCCCACCGGCCGACGACGCCGACGTCCCCCGGTACTGGCGCGAGCTGGGCCTGCCCGGGCTGGTCGACGTGCACGTGCACTTCCTGCCCGAGCGGGTGCAGGCCAAGGTCTGGGACTACTTCGCCGCCGCCGAGACCCACTACGGCGCGGCCTGGCCGGTGCAGTACCCGCTGCCCGAGGACGACCGGCTGGCGGTGCTCGACCGGCTCGGGGTCCGGGCCTTCCCGACGCTGCCCTACCCGCACAAGGCCGGCATGGCGGCCTGGCTCAACGACTGGTCGGCGCGGTTCGCCGCCGCGCACCCGCGGGTGCTGCAGTCGGCGACCTTCTACCCCGAGCCGGAGGCGGCGTCCTACGTCGAGGCGGCGCTCGACCGCGGCGTGCGGGTGTTCAAGGTGCACGTCCAGGTGGGCGCCTTCGACCCGCGCGACCCGCTGCTGGCCCCGGTGTGGGCGCGGCTGGAGGAGACCGGCACCCCCGTCGTCATCCACTGCGGCTCCGGGCCGCTGCGCGGGGAGCACACGGGGCCGGCGCCGATGACCGGCCTGCTCGAGCGCCACCCGCGGCTGCAGCTGGTCATCGCCCACCTCGGCATGCCCGAGTACGCGGCCTTCCTCGACCTGGCCGAGCGCTACGAGCGGGTGCACCTGGACACCACGATGTTCGCCACCGACTTCACCGAGCGGCTGATGCCGTTCGACCCGGCCCTGCGGCCGCGGCTGGGCGCGCTGCGGGACAAGGTGGTGCTCGGCAGCGACTTCCCGTCCATCCCCTACCCGTACGCCCACCAGCTCGCCGCCCTGCACCGGCTGGACCTGGGGGAGGAGTGGCTGCGCGCCGTCCTGTGGCACAACGGCGCGCGGCTGTTCGGAGTGCAGGGGTGATGCCGCGCTTTTCGCTGACCGCCGCCGTGCTCGACACCTCCGACCCACAGGGCCTGGCGCGCTTCTACCAGCGGCTGCTCGGCTGGCCGCTCCGCGACGACGACCCGGAGTGGGCCACCCTCCGCCCGGCCGACGGCGGCGCCGGGCTGTCCTTCCAGCGCGAGGACGACCACGTTCCGCCGGTGTGGCCGGCCGGCCCCGGCGATCCGCGCATGCAGGTGCACCTCGACATCGAGGTCGACGACCTCGACGCGGCGGTGGCGCTCGCCGTCGAGGCCGGTGCGACGGTGGCGGAGTTCCAGCCCCAGGACGGCGTCCGGGTGTGCCTCGACCCCGCGGGCCACCCCTTCTGCCTCTTCCTGCCCGGCTGGTGACCGACCGGGCCAGGGCCGCGGGCAGGACCGCGCCGCTGGCGCGGAGCGGTCCTGCCCGCAGCCTGCGGGCTCAGGCGCCCGGCGGCTGGTAGTTGGCGTGCACCTGCCCCGCGGCGTCCATCTCCTCGGGGGTCATGAGCGCGACCGTGCGCAGGGACACCGTCCCGCTGGCGTTCACCGCCAGGCTCACGGCCGTGGCCGTCCGCTGGTCGGGCAGGTCGACGATCGTGTAGACGTCGTCGCTGCCGAGGGCGAAGTCGAACGTCTCCAGCCGTCCGCCGAGGTCCGCGCACATCTTCTCGATCACCGAGCGGCGGCTGCTGCCACCGGCCGCCATGATCGCCTTGGCGCCCTGCGGCGAGTAGGTGCCGATGAACAGGAAGCGGGGCATCGCGACCTCCGTGTCCGGCCCCCGTGCCCGAGCGATGGTCCGGGTGCTCCGGCAGGCCCGCAACGCCCGCACCCACGAGGAAGGCCGCGGCGGCGTGGCGACAACGGACCGTCGGCTTCCTGGAACCCGGTCGACCGCCGCGGTCGCCGTTCCTACGCTGGCCGCGTGCCCCACCTGCCCGGCGGCCTCACCGTGCGCCCGTTGACCGCCGACGACCTCCCCGCCGCGGCCGGGCTGCTCGCCGCCGCCGAACCGGTCGACGACACCGGCGAGCACTCCGACGCCGACGACCTCGCCGAGTGGTGGGTGGACGACCTGGTCGACCTGCCGCGCGACAGCCGGGCGGTGTGGACCGACGACGGCGCACTGGTGGCGGTGGCCGTCGTCGTGTCCATGAGGGAGGTGCGCGAGGACCACCGCGTCCTGCTGGAGGGGCGGGTGCACCCGGCCTGGCGCGGGCACGGCATCGGCCGCGATCGTCGCGGCGCTGCGCGCGGGCGCCGCCGCCGGCTGCGACACCGCGGGGCTGCAGGTCGACACCGAGAACCCGACCGGGGCGTTCGGGTTGTACCGGCAGCTGGGGTTCACACCCGTGCGCACCCGCGTC
>DASQXT010000433.1:0-3642 GCA_035639575.1 Geodermatophilus sp. | reverse complement strand
CCGGCGACGTTCTGGGACCTCACCGTCGACTACCCGGGCGTGCTGCTCGCCGTCGCCGGGACCGCCTGCCTGGTCGGAGTGGTCGTCACCAGCGTGCGCGCGGCGCGCCGGCGGCTGCGCTACGAGTCCTGGCACCTGCTGCACCTCTACGCCTACCTCGGCGTCGGCCTGGCGCTGCCGCACCAGCTGTGGACCGGGCAGGACTTCCTCGCCTCGCCCGCCGTCACCGCCCTGTGGTGGGCGCTGTGGGGCACGACGGTCGCGGCGGTGCTGGTCTTCCGGGTCGGCCTGCCGCTGGCGCGCAGCGCCCGGCACCGGTTGCGGGTCACCTCCGTCGTCCCGGAGGGGGACGGCGTCCTGTCGGTGTACCTGACCGGCCGCGACCTGGGCCGCCTGCCGGTCGAGGCCGGTCAGTTCCTCACCTGGCGGTTCCTGACCGGGTCCGGCTGGACCCGCGCGCACCCCTGGTCGCTGTCGGCGGCCCCCGACGGGCGCAGCCTGCGGATCACCGTGCAGGACGCCGGCGACGGCAGCTCCGCGCTGCGCTCGCTGCGGCCGGGCACCCGGGCGCTGGTGGAGGGCCCGTACGGCCGGCTCTCGGCGCGGGTGCGCACCCGGCCGCGGGTGGCGCTGGTCGGCGCCGGCGTCGGTGTCGCCCCGCTGCGCGCGCTGGCCGAGGGGCTGGCCTACGCGCCGGGGGACGCCGTCCTGCTGTACCGGTTCACCGGCCGGCCGTTGTTCGACGCGGAGTTCGCCACGCTCGCCGCCGAGCGCGGACTGCAGGTGCGGTACCTGCCCGGCCACCGGCGGGCCGGCGGGTCCTGGCTCGGAGCGGGCTGCGACGGCCTGGACGACGCCGGTGCGCTGCGGGCGCTGGTGCCCGACGTCGCCGACCGGGACGTCTACGTCTGCGGCCCCGAGGGTTGGGCGGACGACGTCCGCCGCGCCGCCGCGGCCGCCGGCGTCCCCGGCGCGCGGGTGCACGTCGAGGGCTTCGGGTGGTGACGGGCGTGCGGCGGATCGTGCTGTGGGTGATGAGCACCGTCACCGTGCTGGTGCTGCTGCTGGGCTACCGGACGTCGACCTCCGGCCCGGCCGCGGCCGGCGACGCGTCGGTCGTCGCCGCGACCGCGGAGTCGGGCGCGGACGCCTCGGTCGCCGACGGCACCGTGGTGACCGGGCCGGCCGTGGACACCCGGTGGGGGCCGGTGCAGGTGCGGGTCACCGTCTCCGGCGGGCGGATCACCGACGTCGAGGTGGTCGAGTACCCGACGGAGAACGGCAAGGACCGGCAGATCAACGCCCGGGCCCTGCCGGTGCTGGTGCAGGAGACCCTCGACGCGCAGAGCGCCGACGTGGACATGGTCAGCGGCGCGACGGTGACCAGCGAGGGCTACCTCGGGTCGCTGCAGGCCGCCCTCGACGAGGCGGGGCTGTGAGACGGCGGGTCGCCCACCGGATGGGCATGCCGGTCAGCCTGGCGTTGCGCGGGGCGCACGCCGAGGGCCCGCGGGCCGACGCGGCGTGGGACGCGGTGCTGGCCGTGCTCACCGAGGTCGACGCGGTGTTCAGCACCTACCGGCCCGACTCGGTGGTCTCCCGGCTGGGCCGCGGCGAGCTCGACCCGGCCGACTGCCCGCCGGAGGTCGCCGAGGTGCTCGCGCTGGGCGAGCAGGCGCGGCGCGACTCGGGGGGCGCCTTCGCCGTCCGCCGGCACGGGCCGGACGGCACCGAGGTGCTCGACCCCAGCGGCGTGGTGAAGGGCTGGGCGGGCGAGCAGGCCGCCGTCGCGCTGCGGTCGCTGCCGGACACCGACTTCTGCCTGTCCCTCGGCGGGGACCTGGTGTGCCGGACCCTCGACGCCGGCTCCCCGCCCTGGCGGATCGGCATCGAGGACCCCGCCGACCCCCGTCGGCTGGTCGCCGTGGTGCCCGTGCCGACCGGTGCGGTCGCCACCTCGGGCACCGCGCACCGGGGGCGGCACCTCGTCGACGCCCGCACCGGCGCGCCGCCCGAGGGCGTGGCGTCGGTGACCGTCGTGGCCGCATCCCTCACCGACGCCGACGTCGACGCCACGGCCGCCTACGCCCGCGGCGCGGACGCCGCGCGGTGGCTGGAGACGCGCCCGGGGCGCACGGGGCTGGTGGTGTGGGCGGACGGGACGACGAGCGTCGTCGGGGCACACTGAGTCGGGCTGTCCCTGCGTCGTCATGTCGTCATGACGTATGGTCGATGGCGACCCGGCCCACGACCCCAGGGAGACAGCCGGTGCGCATCGGTGTCCTGACCGGCGGGGGCGACTGCCCCGGCCTCAATGCCGTCATCCGTTCGGTCGTCCGCACCGCGGCGACCCAGTACGGCAGCTCGGTGATCGGTTTCCGCGACGGCTGGCGCGGCCTGCTCGAGAACCGGACCACGCCGCTGGACGTCGCCGCCGTCGACGGCCTGCTCACCCGCGGCGGGACGACGCTCGGCTCGGCCCGGGTGGCGCCGGAGAAGCTGCACGCCGGCCTCGACGACATGAGGACCGTGCTGGACCGGCACGGGGTCGACGTGCTCATCCCGATCGGCGGTGAGGGCACGCTCACCGCGGCCCACCTGCTGTCGGAGGCCGGCGTCCCGGTGGTCGGCATCCCGAAGACCATCGACAACGACATCGACTGCACCGACCTGACCTTCGGTTTCGACACCGCGGTCAGCGTCGCCACGGAGATGATCGACCGGCTGCACACCACCGCCGAGTCGCACCAGCGGGTGCTGCTGGTGGAGGTCATGGGCCGGCACGCCGGGTGGATCGCGCTGCACGCGGGCCTCGCCGCCGGCGCGCACCTGACCCTGGTGCCCGAGGAGCCCTTCGACGTCGCCGAGGTGGCGAAGATCGTCGAGGACCGCTTCGCCCGCGGCGACTCGCACGTCATCGGCGTCGTCGCCGAGGGCGCCTCCCCGCTGCCCGGCACGATGCTGGTCCGCGACGGCGGCGTCGACGAGTACGGCCACAAGCGGTTCACCGGCGTGGCCCAGCAGCTCGGCGAGGAGCTGGAGCGGCGCACCGGCAAGGAGGTGCGCACGACCGTGCTCGGCCACGTGCAGCGCGGCGGCACCCCGACGTCGTTCGACCGGGTGCTGGCCACCCGGTTCGGCCTGCACGCCACCGTCGCGGCGCACGACGGCAAGGTCGGTCAGATGGTGGCGCTGCGCGGCACCGAGATCGAGCTGGTCCCGCTGGCCGACGCCGTCGCCCGGCTCAAGACCGTGACGCCGACGCGGCTGGCGGAGACCCTCGCCTTCACCGGTTGAGGACCCCCCTGCCCCCCACCACTCGCAGGCTCGCGGCGGGTCCCTGCAGGGGGGCCACGGTCCTCGCGTTCAGCGGTAGCAGTACGAGTCCGAGGAGGCGTCCCCGCCCTGCAGCCGCACCTGGTGCGGCCGCAGGCCGCGCCAGTCCTCACCGTGCGGGAAGAACCGCTCGTCGAGGCGGAGGCCGCCGGTCCCCGGGTCGGTGTCGATCTTGGCCATCCAGGAGCCGGTGCCGTCGGGGAAGAACTGGTCGTCCCACGCGCCGTAGAGCGAGTTGGTGACGTAGATGCGCCGGCCGTCGCGGCTGACCTCGACCATCTGCGGGCCGCCGGCCAGCGCCTCGCC
>DASQXT010000432.1:0-3334 GCA_035639575.1 Geodermatophilus sp. | reverse complement strand
CGACGTCCCGGCGACCGGGTCGGCGTCGATCGGCCACGGATAGCACGCGACCACCCCGAGGGGGTCGGCGCCGACGGGCGCGGCTGGAACTGCAGCCCGACGTGCTGTCGCCGAGGAGCCGACGGTGGAGATCAGGACGTCGTGGTCCGCGGTGGCGACTGGCTGGGGTGGGACTGGGCCATGGCAGGTGTCTCGGAGTGGCCGAGGCGGCGGCGCATGGGAACGAGGGGTCCTTCGTGGTCAGAGATCAGCCCAGCTGCGAGTACGTGCGGACCTCGGCCTCGGCGGTCGGTGCGGAGACGAACAGCGTCGCCCTCTCCAGCGCCCCGGGCAGTACGTCAGGCACGTCTGCCAGCTGGCGGACTCACCCGGCGCCAGCGGCCGGCACGGCCGTCGACGGGTTCGGTGGCTGCGCGGCGCAGTCGCCGCTGTGTAACGCCGGCCCCTCCCCGGCGGCCGGCTCCGTGAGCAGGTCCATGTGCACGTCGCCGGTGTCGGCGCCGTTGTGGGGAGTGACCGATCGCGACGGCGGCGCGGTTCCGGCCGCGGCGTCGGGCGGTGCGCCGGCACCGCGTGCCGGTGTCCCCCGGGCCGGCCGGCTCCGCCGCTGCGCCGTCCGCTGATCAGATGTCGAACTGCGCGATGACGGGGCGGTGGTCGGAGCCCGCGGCGTTCCGCCGTGGGCCGGGGTCGTCACTGATGGACGGGGTGGGCCCGGCCGCGTCGGTGCGCACGTCGCCGTCGGCCACGTGGTGGACCAGGGCGTCGCTGACCAGGATGTGGTCGATCAGCTCGCCGCGGCCCCGGTAGCGGCGGCTGAACCGTTGCTGTTCGGGGATGCGGGGGGCCAGGTTCCACAGCCGCTGGCCGTCGCCCCGGTCGGGCTGGTCGAACCCGTCGGTGCCGATCTCCGAGCCGGGCGGGCCGGACAGGATCTGGGTGGTCGCCGCCTCGGGCACGTCGTTGAGGTCCCCGCAGACCACCAGGCGCCGGTGCCGGCCCTGGCCGTCGAGCACATCGGTGGCGGCGGCGCGCACGGTGGCGGCCTCGGCGGCGCGCCGGCTGAGCGCATAGACCGCGACGCGGGCGCGCTCGCCCTCGTCACCGGTGTCGAAGCGGGGCCGTCCGTCGGGACCGGGTGGGAAGCTCAGCAGCTTGGACTTCAGGTGGCAGGTGATCAGGTCGATCGGTTGCCCGCCGACCTCGACGCGGGCGCGCAGCGCCGGCCGGCCCATCACCGCCAGGCGAGTGCCGTCGTCGTCGACCTGGATCGGGCGCAGCTCGGGCGGGAAGCGGGTGACCTCCGCGACGTCGGTCAACGGCAGCCGGGACAGGTAGCCGACCCGGATCGGCCGCTGACCCGGCTCCACGCCGGCGGTCACACAGTGCCATCCGCCGCCGGCCCGCTCGGCCAGGTCCGCGAGAGCGTCGGGGTTGCCGACCTCCTGCACGGCCAGCACGTCGGGCGCCATCCGCACGATGGCCTCGGCCAGCGCGGTCAGCTTGGCCTCGTACGCGACCGGATCGCCGGGCCCGGCCTCGTCCTCGGGCCGGAAGAGGTTCTCCAGGTTCCACGTGCCGATCCGGACCACGTCACACCTCCCTGGGGTGCCGAGTTCGACTCGGGCTGCGGGTCACGCCGCCTGCGCGTGCGACCTCGAGGAGCACCTCGACGGCGGCAGGAACGGACTCGCTGCGCCGTCGGGGCCACGAGGCGGTGTACCGGGACGTCTCCGTGTCAGCTCCTGAGAGGCCAGCGCCGGGACCGTCCACCACGCTATGGGGAGGACGTCACAGCAGCGTCACCGCAGTGTCACCTGACCAGCGCCCTCGAGGGCCGACGATCTGCTCCAGGAGTTGCCCGTGCACCCGGACCCGGCCGACTCCCCTCACGTCGGGGCTCCGGCCGAGGGGGGCGCGGCCCGGGCCGCACGTCCGGCCGTGACCGACCCCTGCCTCGTGATCCGGTCATGACGCAGTGTCGTGTCGCACGGACACTGTGGAGAGAATCACGTCGAACCCTTGTCCCACAGGGGGCTGTCTGGTTCCCTCATGCGAAGTTGGTCTCGGATGACGCAACAAGATGGGGAGTGTCATGGAGCAACCGCGCGACGATCGAGTGTCGCCCTCCCGCCCACCGAGCCCGTCGGGAGCCGATCGGACCGATCCGACCTCCGTCGGTGGCAACGCCGGGCCAGGTGACGACCGCGCGACCGTCGACGCCTCCGAGGTGACAGCGACGGGGACCCACCCGGCCATCGCGCAACCGCCGCCCTGCGTCGCCGACCGGCACTGGGCCGTGGACCGGGTCCTGTTCGCCGTCTCCGCGGCCATGGCGCTGGGCTTCGTCGCCTGGGGCTTCGCGACCCCCACGGGTCTGGGCACCGTGAGCAGTTCCATCCTCGGCTGGATCACCGGCAACCTCGGCTGGATGTTCGTGCTGCTCGCCTCGGCGTTCGTGGTGTACGTGATCTGGCTGGCGGCGGGGAAGTACGGACGGATCCCGCTGGGGCGGGACGACGAGCGTCCGGAGTTCCGCACCGTCTCGTGGATCGCGATGATGTTCAGCGCCGGCATGGGCATCGGGCTGATGTTCTTCGGGGTCGCCGAACCGCTCTCGCACTACGTCGCGCCGCCGCCGCTCACGGCCGAGCCCCAGACCTCGCAGGCGATCGAGACGGCGATGGCGACCACGCTGTTCCACTGGACGCTGCACCCGTGGGCGATGTACGCCGTCGTCGGGCTGGCGATCGCCTACGGCACCTTCCGGCGGGGGCGCCGCCAGCTGATCAGCTCCGCCTTCATCCCGCTGCTCGGCCGGCGGCGGGCCGAGGGCCCGGTCGGCCGGGTCATCGACGTCCTGGCCATCTTCGCGACGCTGTTCGGGTCGGCGGCCTCCCTCGGCCTCGGTGCCCTGCAGATCGGCAGCGGGGTCGAGATCCTCGGCTGGGCGGGGGACGTCGGCAACGGCGTCCTGGTCGCGATCATCGCGATCCTGACCGCCGCCTTCGTCGCCTCGGCCGTCTCCGGCGTCGAGCGCGGGATCCAGTGGCTGTCCAACACCAACATGGTCCTGGCCCTGCTGCTGGCGGTGTTCGTCTTCGTCCTCGGGCCGACGATCTTCATCCTCAACCTGATCCCCGACGCGGTCGGCAGCTACTTCTCCGACCTCGGCGAGATGGCCGCCCGCACGGAGGCCACCGGCGGCGACGCCATGGCCACCTGGCTGCGCGGCTGGACGGTCTTCTACTGGGCCTGGTGGATCAGCTGGACGCCGTTCGTCGGGCTGTTCATCGCGCGGATCAGCCGCGGCCGGACCATCCGCCAGTTCGTC
>DASQXT010000431.1:0-18904 GCA_035639575.1 Geodermatophilus sp. | reverse complement strand
GCTCCGGCTCGGGCGTCGGGGTCGGCGTCGGGACGGCGCTGGGCGTCGGCGTCGGCGTCGGCACGGCGCTGGTCGCCAGGGTGGGTGTCGGGACGGCGCTGGGCGTGGGCGTGGGCGTCGGCTCGGGCGCCGGCACCGGTTCCGGCGCGGGCAACGGGTCGGGAGTCGGCTGCGGGGTCGGTGTGGGAGCGGGGGTGGGCTCGAAGTCGAGGGCCCACACGAAGCTGGCCGCGGCCCGCAGCCCCTGCGCCCGAGGATCGTCGAGCACCGTGACGCTGACCCGGTAGGTGGTCGAGGCCGAGCCTCCGGGCCGCCAGCCGGTCGGGATCCCCGAGGCGGCCGTCCGGGGCAGCTGGGCGAGCGTCCCGCTCCAGGCGGCCACGCCGGTGAAGGACGCGCAGCGCGCCGGGTCACCGAGCGCGCCCCGCTCGACGGTGAGGTACAGGTAGGGCGCGAGGGCGGCCTCGGTGACGTCGGCGCTGAGCGTCACCTCACCGGTCGACCGGGGGGCACCGGTCACCGCCAGTGCGACGCAGGCGGTCTGCGTCGCACCTGGGCCCAGGCCGGTGGAGGTGAACAGCGCCGCGCCACCGCGGTCGTCGACCAGGCTGACCGCACTGGTGCTCGCGGCGGCCGGCTCGACCGGCAGCTCGACCCACCCGGCCGCCAGGTGGGCGACCAGGGCGGCGCCGAAGAGCCAGGCGGCTCCCTGACTGCTCCTCAGCAGGCGCGGGGACGTGGTGAGCGGTGACGGGCGCACACCCACCCCCTCCCTCGGCGAGGCCGCGGTCCGGCCCTCGGACCGATCCGGCTCGCTTCTGTCTTTCGGCTGCGCGGCGCGGATGTTGAGCAGGGGCGACGGTCAGCGGAGCGGGCCACCGGTCGGCAGCGGCGTCCGGAGCCGCACGCCGGCTCCCGGCCGAGCGGCCGGAGGCACGGGCGGCAGCCCGACGCGGCGGACGACGGGCTCGGCGGGGGTGGCCGCGAGCCGATCGGCGCTGGTCCGGCCCCGGGGGCCACCGCCCCGGCTGCGGGACCCGCTGGAGACGGAGGAGATCGCTCCCCCGAGCAGGACGGTGAGCGCGGCCAGGTGACCCCACTGACCGGTGGACCGCCAGTACGCGGGGAGCCCGACGTAGGGGACCCCGACCTGGGCCGCACCGATGACGCTCGAGATCGGCACGTGCGTGCTGTCGTTGCTCTGGTTGGCGTCGCCCCGGGTGACCAGGTCCCCCCGCTCGTCGAAGGAGACGAGGCGGTGGAGCACCAGCCGGTCGGCCCCCTCGGGGTCGGGGAAGAGCAGCACCTGTCCCGGCTGCAGGTCCTGCGGCAGCACCGGACGGGTCAGCACCACGTCGCCGGGCGAGAGCCGCGGCTCCATCGAGCCGGAGACGACCACGTGGCCCGAGAAGCCGACCAGCCGCGGCGCCAGAGCGAGGAACACCAGGCCGGCCACGGCCACCAGCACGGCCGCGACGACCGCGCGGTACACCGCGGCCGGGCGGAGGGCCCGCCCCGGGACCACGGAGCCGGGCCCGCCGGCGCGTGGGGGGCTGCTGATCACGGTGGGCGCGGTCACGGGGTGTTCCGCGCTTCCCACGTGAACGTGGCGCTGGACTGCTTGTCCTGCGCCCCGTTGTCGTCCTTGAGGGAGTAGGTGATCTTCAGGGTCATGTACGTGTTCGGCGCGGTGGCCGGGTTCACGACCATGCCGTTGGTGTAGTCCGCGTGCTGGGTCCTGAGGTGGGCCAGCGTCCGCGAGGTCTCCACCGTGGGGGCGTCGGTGTGGGTCGCGCTGTCGAGGTAGGTCGGCGTGGCGGTGGGGGTGAACCCCGTGCTGCAGTCGGCCGCCACCGTGGTCGTCGAGTTGACGTCGGTGCCCCGCTCCACGCTCATCACCAGGTAGGGGTCCAGCGCGGTCGCGCCACCGGACGGGGTGCCGACGTACATGCGGATGTCGGCCGGCAGGCTGCCGGTGTAGTCGAGGCGGATGCACCGCGAGCGGGGCGGCAGTCCGGGCTTGAGGGCGACGTCACTGGCGCTGGCGAACAGGGCCGAGCCTCTGGCGCTGTGGTCCAGGACCACGCTGCCGGTCTGCCACGAGTTGCCGACGTTGTCGGTGCTCGCGTAGAAGGCCGCCTGGGTCGAGCCCCAGGTCAGCGCCAGGCTCGTCACGAGACCGATGGGCACCGCCACGGCGAGGACGGTGCGACGGGCCCGGGGGGCGCGGTGGTGCACGGCGACTCCTCCGACGGTGGTGGGACGCAGCGACCTGCGTCCTCGACACCAGGGGCATCGGCGCCGCCGTCGGACCGCTGAGGGTCCCGGCGGAGTGCGTCACCCGATCGGGTGGGAGAGCCGGGCCACGCCTGGCCCGGGCAGGGGGCGCCGGGCCCGTGCCCGGCGCGCCGGACGGGGTTGCGGCCGGGTCTCACGGGCGGCCAGGCTGCGGGGAACCCAACCGGCGGAGACGCCGCCGCGAGCGACGACTCGCGCCGGCACGAGGAGGCGGCCATGGGCCTGCCAGCACGCGACGAGGCCAGGGAGTGGGTCGGCTGGACCGTCGTCGACCGCGAGGGGACCGAGCTCGGCGCGGTCACCGCCGTCCTCGCCGACGAGTCCACCGGCCAACCGGAGTGGGTGTACGTCGAGGTCGAAGGCGTGAGCGCCGTCGTCCCGGCGGTGGACGCCGACGGCTCGGGTGGCCGGGTGACGGTCGCGGTGACCCAGGCGCAGGTGACGAGCGCGCCGTCGGTCGGCGGCGCCCTGGAGTTGTCCACGGACCAGGAGGCCGACCTCTACCGGCACTACGGCATCGAGGCGTCGAACGCGGCCTCGGAGAGCCTGCTGCCGGCCGCCGCGGCAGGGACCGGCGCAGCGGACGACACCGCGGCCGGCACCGGCTCGGGGTCGACCGGACGCGGGACCGTGCTCGCTGCGGGCGCCCTCGCCGCTGTGGCCGGGCTCGGCGTGGTGCGGGCCCGCGCCCGTCACGCGGCGGTCCGGCAGCCGTGGCCCCGGCGGCTGTGGGCCGGGCGCCCGTGGGCACCGCCCCCGCGCTCCCGTGCGGACGTGGTCGCCGGGCAGGTGCTCGCCGTGTCCGCGCGGACGGCGGAGGGCGCCCGGCACCTCGGCCGGACGGCCGCGCCGCTCGCACTGGCCGCGGCCGAGTCGGCCCGGCACCGGGCGGTGCGGGCCGGGGAGGAGGTCCGGCACCTCGGCCGGACGGCCGCGCCGCTCGTCCTCGCGGCAGCCGAGTCGGCCCGGCACCGGGCGGTGCTGGGCGCCGAGGAGGTGCGCCACCTGGGCGCGCTGGCCTCGCAGGCCGTGGTCGCCGCCGTGGCCCGGGCACGCAGCTGACCCGCGCCCGGATGCCGGAGAGCCCCGCGCCGGTCGGACCGGGCGGGGCTCTCACGGGTGTCGGGGTGGAGCTGAGGGGATTCGAACCCCTGACCCCCTCGATGCGAACGAGGTGCGCTACCGGACTGCGCTACAGCCCCTGACGGGAGACGAGCTTACCGCCCGCCCCCGCCGCCGCCACGACCGGGGTCGGCCACTCGCGCGGTGCTGGAACGGCCCCCTTCCAGGGGCCCGCCCCGAGCTTGCGAGGGGTGGGGAGGAAGGGGGTCCTTCACCCGTTGGCGACCCGGCGCGGCTGGTAGACGTCGATGTCGGCGAAACCGATGTCGTCGTCGTCCAGGCCCACGACGGCGCTGTTCTGCCAGCCGGCCGGGGCGGCGGTGCGGGCGGCCACGACCCGGCCCGGGCGCAGCGGGTGCACCGGCGCCAGCGGCAGGCTCGGGTGCGGCAGGTCGACGCTGGAGTGCACCTCCGCGGCCGGCTGCTCCTCGACGGGGGCCGGCCGGGGCGCCGGCACCGGGCGCGCGGCGGGACGGGTGGCCGGCTGACGCACGGAGCGCGCGGCGGCCCGGGCGGCGCGGCGGGCGGCCAGCCGCTCCCGGCGCGCGACGGCCCTCAACACCACGAGGTAGGCGACGACCGCGACGTCGAGGACGCCCTGCGCGATCCACAGCCACGGGGTCCAGACCAACGCGCCGACCAGCGCGAGCAGCGTGAGGGCGAGCAGGACGGCGAGGGTGCGGCGGCGGACGGCGTGGACGTCGACCCGCAGCTCGCCGGAGGTCCGCAGCGCCGCGCGGTCGATGGAGACCCGCTCGGTCTCCGCGAACACCGCGGGGTCGACCGCCCGGCGCCGCTGGAGCGTGCGCCCGGCGTCGGCGCCCGTCGAGCGCTCGGCCGAGGAGTCACCGCGGGTCACCACCATGGGCACCAGCACGACGAACCACAGCACGACCAGAGCGGCCAGCAGCACACCCGAACCCATCCTGAACACCACCCGTCACATGCGTCACCTGCCGGGCGAAGTTACGGCCTGTGCTCCCCCGTTCGAGGGAGGCGCGCGGCGTGTCCCTGAGTGTCGTGTGACTGGAGTGTCCTGCCGACGGCTCGGCGCGGCGTGTCGACGTGGCGGCACCGGTCCGCCGCCGGGTCAGCGTGGTAGCCGGGACCGCCACCGTTCGACCACGCCGCCGGGCACGTCCTCGGCCAGCAGGGCGAACGTGTCGTGGTCCCGCCAGTCGCCGTCGATGTCGAGGTACCGGCGCAGCAGGCCCTCGTGACGGAACCCCAGCCGGTGCACCAGACCCCGGCTCGGCCCGTTCTCGGGCCGGATGTCGGCCTGCAGCCGGTGCAGCCGCGCGGGCCCGAAGGCGTGGTCGCACACCAGGGCCACGGCCAGCGAGGCCATCCCCCGGCCGGCCGCGGCGCGGTCGATCCAGTAGCCGAGGTTGCCCGAGCGCAGCGCGCCCCGGACGACGTTGTCGATGGTCACCTGCCCGGCGAGCCGGCCCTCCACCCGGATGACGAACGGCAGCGACAGGCCCATCGCGGCGCGGCGCAGCACGGCCCGCCGCATCGCCCGGTAGGCCGCGGGGGTGTGCCGCGCGGCCCACGGTCCGGCCGCGGTCGGCTCCCACGGCGCCAGCCACGCCTCGTTGGCCAGCCGGACCCGGCTCCACTCCTCCGCGTCCCGCCGGCGCGGCGGGTGCAGCTCCACCGGCCCCCAGGCCAGGTGCGCCGGCCAGCCGGGGCGCAGGGAGGGGTCGACCACGGCGCCGCTCAGCCGCCCAGCAACAGCGGCATGACGGTGACCAGCCCGCCGGCGGCCACCTCGGTGACGTCCTCGTCGATGACGATCAGGCAGTTCGCCCGTGCCATCCGCGCCAGCATCGCCTCGTCGCCGTCCCCGAGGGGCTCGACGACGTAGCCGCCGTCGGGGTGGCGCATGACCTGGCCGTGCAGGTACTGCCGGTAGCCCAGCGGCGAGAGCAGCCGCTCGGCGGCGATCGCCTGCACGGTGCGGCGGAACAGCTGGCGCTTGCCCAGCATCATGCGGATCGCCGGGCGCACGAAGACCTCGAAGGCGACCAGCGCCGCGACCGGCTCGCCGGGGACGCAGATGACCGGGACGGAGTCCGGGCCCAGCCGGCCGAAGGCCTGCACCGGTCCGGGGTGCATGGTCACCTGCGAGAACTGCATGGGCCCCAGGGCGGCGAGCGCCTCCTGCACCGGGTCGCCCTCGCTGGCGAAGGTGCCGGCGACGAGCACCAGGTCGCTGCGCAGCAGCTGGCTCTCCAGCACCTCGGACAGCCGGCGTGGCTCGGCCGGGAGGACGCCCCACCGGTAGGCCTCGGCCCCGGCGTCGCGCGCCGCGGCGGCCAGGGCGTAGCTGTTGACGTCGACGACCTGCCCGGGACCGGGCGGCGTGCTGATCTCGACGAGCTCGCTGCCCGCGGAGAGGACGGCGACCCGCGGCCGGGGCCGCACCTGCACCCGGTCGCGGCCCACGGCGGCGAGCAGGCTGATCTGGGCGGGGCCGATCGGGGTGCCGACCTGCACCGCGGTGGTGCCCGGGGCGACGTCGTCCCCCGCGCGGCGCACGTAGGTGCCGGCGAGGGGGCCGGCGTGCACGGCGACGGTGGCCATGCCGCCGTCGGTCCACACCACCGGGACGACGACGTCCGCGCCGGCCGGCAGCATCGCGCCGGCGGCCACCTTCTGCGCCATCCCGGGGCCGATCGAGGCCGGGCCGCTGGGACCGGCGACGGTCTCCCCCACCACCGACAGGCGCGCCGGCTCCGCGGGGGTGGCGCCCTCGACGTCCAGCGCGCGGGCGGCGTAGCCGTCGAGGGCGGCCTGGTCGAAGGCCGGCAGCGCGCGCTGGCTGACGACCTCCTCGGCGCAGAGCAGGCCCTGCGCGTCGAGGACGGCCAGCTCGATCGGGTCCGGCTGCGGCACCGCCGTGAGGATCTCGTCGAGGTGCTGCTCGACGCTGCGCGGCCGCGCTGGCTCTGCCGTGGCGGGGGGCGGCGGCACGGCGCCGCGGTCGATCGCCGTCGTCTCGTGCACGGGGGCTGCCTCGACGGCGGGCGACGGCGCCGGCACGTCCCGCACCGGGGTGCCGGAGCGCAGGTCCAGCGCCGTGGTGTCCCGGTACCTCGGGACCGTCCGGTCCGTGCCGTCCTCGGTCATGCCCACCACAGGGGTCGATGCTGCCCCCTGAGCGTCTCCGCTCAGGCCTGCGACGCGCCCGCAGCGGGCAGGTCGGCCACGAACTCGGCCAGCCACGAGCGGAAGCCCGGGCCGAGGTCCTCGCGCTCGCTGGCCAGCTGGACGACGGCCTTGAGGTAGTCGAGTCGGTCGCCGGTGTCGTAGCGGCGACCGGAGAAGACCACGCCGTGCACCGGCTGCCCGCGCTCGACGAGGGTGGCCAGGGCGTCGGTCAGCTGGATCTCCCCGCCGCGGCCGGGCGCGGTCTCGCGCAGCACGTCGAAGACCTCGGGGGCCAGCACGTAGCGCCCGATGACGGCCAGGCTGGACGGCGCCTCGTCGGCCGGCGGCTTCTCGACCAGGCCGGTGATGGTGACGACGTCCGTGCCGCCGGGCTCGACGGCGACCGCGCCGTACTTGTCGATGTTCTCCCGGCCGACGTCGAGCAGCGCGACGACGGAGCCGCCGTGCTCGGCCTGCACCTGCAGCATCTGCTCGAGCAGGTGGTCGCGGGCGTCGATGATGTCGTCGCCGAGCAGGACCGCGAACGGTTCGTCGCCGACGAAGGCGGCGGCCTGCAGCACCGCGTGGCCGAGCCCGCGCGCCTCGCCCTGGCGGACGAAGTGCACCTGGGCGACCTCGGTGGAGTCGTGCACGGCCGCCAGCCGGGCGGCGTCGCCCTTCTTCTCCAGCGCGGTCTCGAGCTCGGGGACACGGTCGAAGAAGTCCTCGATCGCGGCCTTGTTGCGGCCGGTGACCATGAGCACCTCGCCGAGCCCGGCGCGCGCGGCCTCCTCGACGATGTACTGCAGCGCGGGCCGGTCGACCACCGGCAGCAACTCCTTGGGCACCGCCTTGGTGGCCGGCAGGAAACGGGTCCCCATCCCGGCGACGGGGATGACGGCCTTCCGCGTCGGGCGGGTGCTCGGAGTCGGCATGCGCGCGAGCCTAGTGACCCGCACCGACGCCTCCCGCGCGGTGCTGCTGGGCGGGTCGGCGGGTCACCGTCGGCGACACGCGCGCGGACACGCCGTCCACGCCCCTGTGCGGGCGCGGTCGACCGGGCCCAGCCCGGCTGGCTAGCCTGCGGCGGTGACCCCCGCGGACGACGTGACCGAGGCCAAGGTCGCGCTCCGCGCCCGGATCACGACCCGCCGCGAGGCCCGCTCCCCCGAGGAGCGCGCCGCCGCCAGCGCGGCGATCGCCTCCGCCCTGCTGCGCGGCCTGGCCGGCGTCCGGACACTGGCCGCCTTCGCGCCCGACCCCACCGAGCCCGGGGCGGGTCGGCTGCCGGCGGCCTTCACCCAGCTCCGCTCACGGGTGCTCCTCCCGGTGGTCCCGGCCGAGGGGCGGGAGCTGACGTGGGCGGTGGACACCGGCCGGCTGGCACCGGGCCGCTTCGGGCTGCTCGAGCCGGTCGGGCCGCGGCTGGGACGGACCGCGATCGGCGCCGCCGAGGTCGTCGTCGTCCCCGCGCTCGCGGTCGACCGGACCGGGGTGCGCCTGGGCCGCGGCGGCGGCTACTACGACCGCGCGCTGCGGCACGTCCGCCCCGGTGCGCGGCTGGTGGCGCTGGTCTTCGACGACGAGCTGCTGGACGCGCTGCCCGTCGAGCCGCACGACCAGCGCGTCACCGCGGTGGTGACCCCCTCGGGCGGCTGGCTCGACCTGACCTGAGCTACTCAGTCCCCGTCGGCCAGCAGCGGGACGTCGGAGACCAGGTCGATGTGCGCGGTCATCGCGGCCGCGGCCGCGGGCGCGTCCCCGGCCCGGATCGCCTCGGCGATCGCGCGGTGACCGGCGAGGCTGCGTGGCGGCCGGCCCTCCTGGGACAGCGACTCGATCCGGCTCTCGCGCACCAGCTCGGCGGTCTCGGCCATCAGCCGGCCGAGCAGCGGCGAGTGCGCGGCCGCCGTGACCGCCGCGTGGAAGCGCTCGTCCCAGGTCACCCCGCGCCCGCCGCCGTGCACGTCGGCGGCCATGGCCTCCGGCGCGGCGTCGATCTCGGCGAGGTCGGCCTCGGTGCGGCGGCGGCCCCGTAGCGCGGCCAGCACCGCCTCGGTGCGCGGCGCGGTCAGCAGGGCCGTGCCGTCACCGTGGCGCACCGACACCACGCCGGTGACCTCCAGCGCGACCAGCGCCTGGGCCAGGATCGCGCGGCTGACACCCAGCCGCGCGGCGAGGTCGCGCTCGGCGGGCAGCCGATCGCCCGGGCCGAGGCCGCTGGAGTCGGCCCAGGTGACAACTGCTGGACGACCTGCTCGTACAGCCGCGGGGGCCGCCGCAGCGACTGGAGGCCACCGGGGCGTCGGGCTCACCGGGCGCGGACACGGCCCCTCCCTGCATGCTGTCGACGTGGTCGTGTCACCGGAGATCATCACCATCATCGCGCTGATCGTGATCTTCGCGATCGCGACGTTCCTGCCCATCAACATGGGGGCGCTGGCCTTCGTGGCCGCGTTCCTCGTCGGCACGCTGTCGGTCGGGCTGAGCACCGACGACATCCTCGCCGGGTTCCCCGCGGAGCTGGTCGTGACGCTGATCGGTGTCACGTACCTGTTCGCGATCGCGCAGAACAACGGCACCGTCGACCTGCTGGTGCGGGGCGCGGTGCGGCTGGTCGGCGGCCACGTGGCCGCCATCCCGTGGATCATGTTCGCGGTCACCGCGCTGCTCACCGCGATCGGCGCGCTCTCCCCCGCCGCGGTCGCCATCGTGGCGCCGATCGCCCTCGGCTTCGCCGCCCGCTACCAGATCAACCCGCTGCTCATGGGGATGATGGTCATCCACGGCGCGCAGGGCGGCGGGTTCTCGCCGATCAGCGTCTACGGCGTCACGGTGAACACGATCGTCGAGACCGAGGGGCTGACCAGCAGCCCGGTCACCGTCTTCCTGGGCAGCCTCTTCTTCAACCTGGCCATCGCCCTGGTGCTGTTCTTCGTCCTCGGCGGCCGCCAGCTGCTGGGCCGGAAGGTGGGGGTTCCGGTCCCGGCCACGGCCGAGCACGCGGAGGCCACCGTCGTCAGCGGCCACGGGGCCCCGCCCGGGCCGGCCGTCGGCGGCACCAGCGGCGGCGGCACCGGCGGCGGTGCCGCGGTGGACGGCGAGCCGGAGCGCCCGAGGAAGGTCACCTTCGACCAGGTCCTGACCCTGATCGGGCTGGCCGCCGTCGCCGTCCTGGCGCTGGTGTTCGACCTCGACATCGGCTTCGTGTCGATCACGGTCGCCACGGTGCTCGCGCTGTTCGCCGCCGCCCGGCACAAGGGCGCGGTCAGCCAGATCAGCTGGTCCACGGTGCTGCTGATCGCCGGCGTGCTGACCTTCGTGTTCGTGCTGCAGGAGGCCGGCACCATCGACTACGTCGGTGAGGCGGTCATCGGCCTCGGCATCCCGCTGCTCATCGCGCTGCTGCTGTGCTACATCGGCGGCGTGGTGTCGGCCTTCGCGTCCTCCACGGCGATCATCGGCGTCGCCATCGCGCTGGCCGTGCCGTTCCTGCAGGCGGGCGACATCGGCACCGTGGGCGTCATCGTGGCCCTCTCGGTGGCCTCGACGATCGTCGACGTCAGCCCGTTCTCGACCAACGGCGCCCTGGTCCTGGCCAACGCCCAGGACGTGGACCGGGACCGCTTCTACAAGCAGATCCTCGGCTACTCCGGGATCGTCGTGGTCGTCGGACCGTTCCTGGCCTGGCTGGTCTTCGTCGTCCCCGGCTGGCTGTAGACCCCGAGAGAGAGGCACCCGTGTCCGGACCGCTGGACGGCGTCCTCGTCGTCGACCTGACCCGCGCCCTCGCCGGGCCGCACGCCGGGATGATGCTCGGCGACCTCGGCGCCCGCGTCATCAAGGTGGAGAACCCCGGCAGCGGGGACGACACCCGCGGCTGGGGCCCGCCCTTCCTGCACCCGGAGGGCGCCGAGCGGGAGTCGACGTACTTCCTCTCGACCAACCGCAACAAGGAGTCGGTCACCCTCGACCTCAAGGACGACGGCGACAAGGAGCTGCTGCGCGAGCTGGTCCGCCGCGCCGACGTGCTGCTGGAGAACTTCCGGCCCGGCACCCTGGAGCGCCTCGGCTTCGGCACCGACGTGCTCGAGCAGCTCAACCCGCGGCTGGTCATCCTCTCCATCAGCGGCTTCGGCCACGACGGCCCCGAGGGCGGGCGGGCCGGCTACGACCAGATCGCCCAGGGCGAGGGCGGGCTGATGTCGCTGACCGGCGCCGGCCCGGACGACCCGCAGCGCGTCGGCGTCCCGATCGCCGACCTGCTGGCCGGCATGTACGGCGCGTACGGGGTGCTCGCCGCGCTCGTCGAGCGGCAGCGCACCGGCCGCGGCCAGGTGGTGCGCACCTCGCTGCTGGCGGCGATCGTCGGCGTGCACGCCTTCCAGGGCACCCGGTGGACGGTGGCCGGCGAGGTGGGCCGCGCGCAGGGCAACCACCACCCCTCGATCGCGCCCTACGGCCTGTTCCACTGCAAGGGCGGCAGCGTGCAGCTCTCCTGCGGGTCCGAGGGGCTGTGGCGGCGGCTGTGCACCGAGTTCGGCCTGGACGCCGAGGCGCCCGGTCTGGCCACCAACGGCGAGCGCGTCGACCACCGCGAGCAGGTGATCGAGCTGCTGGAGCGGGCCTTCGCCGACCTCACCCCCGAGGAGCTGCTCGGCCGCCTCGCCGGTGCCGGCGTCCCGGCGGGCAAGGTGCGCACCCTCGACGAGGTCTACGGCTGGGACCAGACCCTGTCGCAGGGCCTGCTGGTCGACGTCGAGCACCAGACGCTGGGCCGGCTGCAGCTGCCCGGCCCGCCGCTGCGGTTCTTCGCCCCCGGTCCGGACGGCGAGACCGAGACCACCCGCAGGGACCACGCCGCGCCGCCGGTGCTCGGCTCCTCGAACGAGGCGATCCGCGCCTGGCTCTCCTCTCGGTGAGCCCCCTGGACGCCCGGGCGCTGCGCGACCTCGTCCTCGACCCCGGCTCCTGGAAGAGCTGGGATTCCCCCGGTCGTGGTCGGCGACGTCCCGGAGTCCTATGCCGCGGAGCTGGCCCGGGCGGCGGAGCGGACGCGGCAGGACGAGTCGATCACCACCGGTGAGGGGCAGCTGCGCGGACGGCGGGTCGCGGTGATCGCCGGTGAGTTCGGCTTCCTTGCCGGCTCCATCGGCGTGGCCGCCGCCGACCGGCTGATCGCGGCGGTCGAGCGGGCCACGGCGGAGGGGCTGCCGCTGCTGGCCGCGCCGGTCTCCGGCGGCACCCGGATGCAGGAGGGCACCGTCGCCTTCCTGCAGATGATCGGCATCACCGCGGCGATCGCCCGGCACAAGGAGGCCGGGCTGCCCTACCTGGTCTACCTGCGCAACCCCACGTTCGGCGGCGTCCTGGCCTCGTGGGGGTCACTGGGCCACGTGACCATCGCCGAGCCCGGCGCCTCGATCGGCTTCCTCGGCCCGCGGGTGTACGAGGCGCTCTACGGCGAGCCGTTCCCCGAGGGCGTGCAGACCGCCGAGCACCTCGCCGAGCACGGGCTCATCGACGCCGTCGTCCCGCACGAGGAGATCGCCGAGGTCGCCGACCGGGCGCTGCGGGTGCTGGCCGCCCGGCAGACCTGGCACCGGGACGTCGCCGACGCCGAGCGGCCCGGTCCCGAGGACGGCACCGACACCGACGACCCGGAGGACGGCCGCAGCGCCTGGGACGTCGTCACCGCCTCCCGCCGTCCCGACCGGCCCGGGGTGCGGCGGCTGCTGCGGACGGCGGCCACCGACGTCGTCGGCCTCTCCGGCACCGGCGCCGGGGAGAAGGACCCCGGGCTGCTGCTGGCACTGGCGCGCTTCGGCGGGGCGCCGTGCGTCGTCCTCGGTCAGGACCGGCGCGGGCAGTCGCTGTCGGCGCCGCTGGGGCCGGCCGCGCTGCGCGAGGCGCGGCGCGGGATGCGGCTGGCCGCCGAGCTGCGGCTGCCGCTGGTCACCCTCGTCGACACCCCCGGCGCGGCGCTGTCCAAGGAGGCCGAGGAGGGCGGACTGGCCGCCGAGATCGCCCGCTGCCTCGAGGACATGGTGGTGCTGCGGGCGCCGACGCTGGCGGTGCTGCTGGGCCAGGGCACCGGCGGCGGGGCGCTCGCGCTCGTACCGGCCGACCGGGTGCTGGCCGCGGCCAACGGCTGGCTGGGCCCGCTGCCGCCGGAGGGCGCCTCGGCGATCGTGCACCGCACCGTCGACCGCGCCGGCGAGATGGCCGCCGCCCAGGGGGTGCGGGCCACCGACCTGTGGCGGGCCGGGATCGTCGACCGCGTCGTCCCCGAGCGGCCGGACGCCGCCGACGAGCCCGTGGAGTTCTGCCGGCGGCTGGGGCGGGTGCTCGGCGAGGAGCTGTCCGGCCTGCTCGGGCGGGACGACGGCGAGCGCTTCCGCACCCGGCTGCACCGCTACCGCCACCTCGGCCGCTGACCAAGGACCCCGTCCTCCTCGCGACGGGGCCGACCCAGGACGGTCAGCTCACTGGAGCCCCCACGCGGCGGCCACCAGCTCGAGGCTGCGCAGGCGTTCGCCGACCCCGTGGGTGGAGGCCGACAGCATCAGCTCGTCGGCGCCGGTGTCGGCGGCCAGCTGCCGCAGCTCGGTCACGACGGCCGCGGGGTCGCCGACGATCGCGTTGCTCGGCATCGCCTGGGCGGCGGCGCGCTCCGGGTCGCGCTCGGCCTCCTCGAGGGTGGGCACCGGGCGCGGCCGGCCCATCCGCAGCGACAGCCGCATGAGCTGCCCGGGCAGCGCCAGCCGGCGCGCCTCCTCGGCGGTGTCGGCGGCGAGCACGTTCGCCGTCACGATCGTGTACGGCCGCGCCAGCACCGGCGAGGGCCGGAAGGTCTCGCGGTAGAGCGCGACGGCGGCCTGCACGTGCGGGCCGCCGAAGTGGTGGGCGAAGGCGAACGGCAGGCCGAGCTGGCCGGCCAGCTGCGCGGAGAAGCCGCTGGAGCCCAGCAGCACGACCTGCGGGGCCGACGCGGCCGCCGGCGTGGCCCGGAAGTGCTCGGCCAGCCCGCCCTCGACGCGGGGGTCGCCGAGCAGGCCGAGCAGGTCGACGAGGTGCTGCGGGAAGTCCTCGGCCGAGAGCGCGGCGGGGTCCCGGCGCAGGGCGACGGCGGTCTGCGGGTCGGTGCCCGGCGCGCGGCCGATGCCCAGGTCGACCCGGCCGGGGTGCAGGGCCTCGAGCAGGGCGAACTGCTCGGCGACGACGAGCGGCGCGTGGTTGGGCAGCATCACCCCGCCGGAGCCGACGCGGACCCGCTCGGTGACCGCGGCCAGGTGGGCGATGAGCACCGGCGGGTTGGTGCTGGCGACGGAGGGCGTGTTGTGGTGCTCGGCGACCCACAGCCTGGTGTAGCCGAGGCGGTCGGCCGTCTGCGCCACGCGGGTGGTCGCGGTCAGGGCGTCGGCGGTCGACTGCCCCGAGCCGACGGTGGCCAGCTCGAGGACGGACAGCGGCAGCGGCTCGGACACCCCCGGCCCAACGCGGGGCGCCGTCCGCGGCTTCCCGTCAGCCGGCTGCCACACCCGCCGCGGTCAGCCGGCGTCCGCCCCCTCCCGCAGGCGCAGGCTGTGGTCGGGGTCGAGCCGGTCGAGCACCGCCTGCAGCGCGTCGCCGAGGGCGCGGGTCTGCTCGTCGGTCAGGGGGTCGAACACCGCCGCGCGGACGGCCTCGACGTGGCCGGGCGCGACCGCACGGACGACGTCCCACCCGGCGTCGGTGAGGACGGCGACGTTCCCCCGGCCGTCCTCGGCGGAGCGCTCGCGGCGCACCCAGCCACGCTCCTCCAGCCGCGCGACGGTGTGCGACAGCCGGCTCTGCGACTGATTGGCGCGGCGGGCCAGGTCGCTCATCCGCCGGCTGCGCCCGGGCGCCTCCGAGAGCATGGCCAGCACGACGTAGGCGGCGTGGCTGAGGCCGGCGTCGCGCTGGAGCTGGGCGTCGAGCGCCCGCGGGAGCAGCTCGGCGACGCTCAGCCACGTCCGCCAGGTCCGCTGCTGCTCCTCGTCGAGCCACCGCTGTGTCACATCCGGGACCGTACTGGTGCGCGACACGCCCGGGCGGGTCAGAGGTCAGCCCTCGACGCGGATCGCCAGGGCGGCGATGTCGTCCTCGCGGGCGTAGCGGACCGGGGCCAGCACCCGGTCGAGGATCGCGTCGACCGGCAGCTCCTGCAGCCCGCCGAGCGTGGCGGCGAGGGTGGCGATGCCGGCGTCGATGTCCTGGCCGGTGCTGCGGCGCTCGATCAGGCCGTCGGTGTAGAGCAGCAGCGTGCTGCCCGCGGGCAGGTCCGTCGCGTGGTCCCGGCGCGGGCGGGTGGGGTCGATGCCGACGAGCATGTCCGGCGGGGTGCGCAGCTCGGCGACCGTGCCGTCGGGGCGCAGCAGCAGCGGCGGCGGGTGGCCGGCGTTGGTCCAGCGCAGCCGCCGCGACCCGTCGGGCTGCGCGGGCTCGATGCGGGCCAGCACGATCGAGGCGATGGCGCTCACCGGCAGCCGGGCCATCGCCCGGTCCAGGCGCTGCATCGTGTCGGAGGGGACCTCGCCGCGGTCGACGGCGTACCCGCGCAGCAGCGTGCGAAGCTGGCTCATGTCCGCCGCGGCGGCGATGTCGTGGCCCACGGTGTCGCCGATCGCCAGCACCGTGACGTCGTCCGCGGTGCAGAACCCGTCGAACCAGTCGCCGCCCACCCGGTCGTTGCCGTGCGCGGGCAGGTAGCGGCCGGCCAGCTGCAGCCCGTCGGGCTCCGGGAGCTGCGGCAGCATCGCCCGCTGCAGCGTCTCCGCGACGCTGCTGCGCTCCTCCAGCAGCTGCTGGGTGCGCTGCCACTCACGGGCGGCGACGTCGGCGGCCTGCGCGGCGCGCGCGGTCATGATCCGCAGTTGCAGCTCCGAGGAGCAGGCGCCGGCCAGGTCGGTGAGCACCGCCAGGTCGGTGTCGGTCCAGCGCCGCGGCCGGGAGTCGATGGCACACAGCGAGCCGATCACCCGGCCGTCGGCGTCCACCAGCGGCATCCCCGCGTAGGCGACGACGTGCAGGTCGGGGACGGCGAGGTTGTGCCGGACCAGGGGGTGGCGCCGCGCGTCCTCGACGACCAGCGGCTCGGACGAGGCGACCACGTGCTGGCAGAACGAGTGGCTCAGTGGGGTTCGCCGCTCGCTCTGGTACGGCTCGGGCAGCCCGGCGGCGCCGGGGAAGACCTGCTCCTCGGCGCTCACCAGCGTCACGAGCGCCACCGGCACCGACAGCTGGTGGCGGACCAGCCGGACGAACCGCTCGAACGCCTCGTCGGACGCGGCCGGGAGCAGTGTCCCGGCCGGCAGCGGCGACCGCGCCGACGGCTCGTCCGGGGACGAGGCGTGGCGGGAACGGGACGACGGGAGGGCCACAGTGCCTCCCGCCTGCGCCTGCGCTCGGCCACGACCGGGAGGTCGCGACTCTGTTGCGCAGCTCGACCGTAGCCGAGACGACCCCTCCCGCGCTGTGACGCACACCCCCCTGAGCTGGGGGGATGCCCGTCGTACCGGCTCAGCGGAGCGGGATGTCGTACCCCGGGCCCCGTTCGTCGTCGGGGCGCGGGCCGTGCCACCGCCGGTCGGTCTCGGCGATGGGGACGTCGTTGATGCTGGCCTCGCGGCGGCGCATGAGGCCGCGCTCGTCGAACTCCCACAGCTCGTTGCCGTAGCTGCGGAACCACTGCCCCGAGGCGTCGTGCCACTCGTACTGGAAGCGGACGGCGATGCGGTCGTCGGTGAACCCCCACAGGCTCTTGCGCAGCACGTAGTCGAGCTCGCGCGCCCACTTGCGGGTCAGGAAGTCGACGATCTCCGCCCGGCCGGTGAGGAACTCGTCGCGGTTCCGCCAGACCGAGTCCTCGGTGTAGGCCAGGCTCACCCGGTGGGGATCGCGGGTGTTCCAGGCGTCCTCGGCGGCCTGCACCTTGGCCAGCGCGCCGTCGCGGTCGAACGGCGGGAACGGCGGGCGGGGCTCGGTCACGGCGCTCTCCTCCGGTCGAGGGCGGGTCCCCCGGATCCTGCCCACCGGGCGACGGATCAGCCACCGTGGCCCCGGTCAGCCGCCGGGCAGGGCGAGCCGGAGACCGAGACCGAGCAGGGTGACCCCGGTGACGCCCTCGACGGTGCGGTGGACCCGCGGCCGCTGCAGCCACCGGCGGGCGGCCGCCGCACCGAGGACCAGGACGGCGAACCAGGCGAGGCTCAGCGCCGCGTGGACGAGGGCCAGGAGCACGCCCATGCCGAGCGCCGACGTGTCGGGCGGCAGGAACTGCGGCAGCACGGACAGGTAGAAGGCGCCGACCTTCGGGTTGAGCAGGTTGGTCAGCAGACCGGTGCGGGCCGACCGCCAGGCTCCTCCCGGCGCCGGGGACCAGCCGGCGACCGCCTCCGCGGGGTGGCGGACCAGGCGCCACAGGATCCGCCCGCCGAGCCAGACCAGGTAGCCGGCGCCGACGAGCCGGAGGACGTCGTAGGCGACGGTGGACGCGGTCAGGAGGGCGGACACCCCGACCGCGGCGGCGGCGCCCCACGCCAGGACGCCGGCGACCACCCCGAGCGCCGTGGCGACCGCATCCCGTCGTCCCCGCGTGATGGCGGCGCGGAGGACCAGGGCGGTGTCGAGGCCCGGGGTGAGGGTCAGCAGCAGGGCGACGAGGCCGAAGCCGAGCACGGCTGCCTGGACGCTCACGCCCCCGTCCCCACGGCGGTGGTCACGGTCCGAGCGTAGGGAGGCGGCGCCTGCGCACCGGCCGTCCCGACCCCGTGGTGTGGCAGGGTGCCGCGGTGAGGTCCCTCGACGCGGCCGCCGTCGCCGCGCTCGGCCCGGCCGGCGCGGTCCGGGCGATCACCGACGCGCTGCGCGGCGGCCTCGATCTCGCCACCGACCCGCCCCGCTCGGCGGTCGGCCTCTCCCACGGCCAGTTCCTGCTCATGCCGTCGGAGGTCCCGGCCGCGGCCGGGGTCAAGGTCGTGACCGTCGCCCCGGACAACCCGGCCCGCGGCCTGCCCCGCATCCAGGCCGTCTACCTGCTCTTCGACCGGGAGACCCTCGCGCTGCGCGCGGTGCTCGACGGCACGGCGCTGACCACGCTGCGCACCCCCGCCGTGTCGGTCGCCGCGGTCCTCCCGGCCCTGCCCGACCGGCCGCTGCGGGTGGCGGTGGTCGGGGCCGGACCGCAGGCGGTGGGGCACGTCGCCACGCTGGCCGCCGTCCGTCCGCTGGCCGGCGCCACCCACCTGGTCCGCGACCCGTCCCGGACCCCAGTGGCGGCGGTGCGGCTCGGCTCCGCGGACGCCGACGAGGCGCTGCAGGCCGCGGACGTCGTCGTCTGCGCCACCTCGGCCCGCGCGCCGCTGTTCGACTCGAGCCTGCTGCGCGACGACGTCGTCGTGGTCGCGGTCGGCTCGCACGAGCCCGACGCCCGCGAACTCGACGCGCCGCTCCTGGGCCGGGCCACCGTGGTGGTCGAGGACGTCGCCACCGCGCTGCGCGAGGCCGGGGACGTGGTCCTGGCGATCGCCGAGGGCGCACTGACCGCCGCCGACCTCGTGCCCGTGCGCGACCTCGTGACCGGCGAGGTCCCCCCGCCGGACGACCGGCCGCTGGTCTTCAAGAGCGTCGGGATGTCCTGGCAGGACCTGGTCGTCGCCGAAGCGGTGGTCGGGTCGGGCTGACCGATCGGCCGGTCAGGCGGGTTCCACCGCGCGCGGAGGCGAGAGCACCGGGGCGCCGTCCGGGCGCCGCCGGCCCGGGACCGCGGTGAGCACGACCAGGCTGGCGAGCACGACCCCCATGCCCACCCAGCCGAGGACCGGCAGCCGCTCGTGCAGGACGAGGACGGCGATGACCGCGGCGACGGCGGGCTCGAGCAGGGAGAGCGAGGTGGCGGTGCTCGCGGGGACGGCGGCCAGACCCCGGCCGAAGAGCAGGTAGCCGACGAACATCGGCACGACCGCCAGGTAGGCCACGGCCGCGAGGTTCGGCCAGGACGCGACGATGGGGGCGCCGGTGAGCAGCAGGACCGGCAGCAGCAGGACGCCGCCGACCCCGAAGACGGCACCCATGACCGGGCGGGAGGGCAGCCCCGTGCGCATCGCCCGCGCGGCGCCCCAGGAGTACAGCGCGTAGGTCAGGCCGGCCAGCAGGCCCAGCGCGATGCCGAGCACGGGCTGCGCACCCCGAGCGCCGGTCGCCGACGCCTCCTGGCCCGAGCGGGCGACGGCCAGCGCCAGCACACCGAGCACGCCGGCGGTGGCGCCGAGCGCCCAGCGGCGGGACAGCGACCGGCGGTCGACGACGC
>DASQXT010000430.1:0-2764 GCA_035639575.1 Geodermatophilus sp. | reverse complement strand
CGCGTCGGGGCGCTCCTTGGCGATGACCTTCTCGACGAACTCCGGGGTCAGCGGCTCGACGTAGGTGGCGTCGGCGATCTCCGGGTCGGTCATGATCGTCGCCGGGTTGCTGTTGACCAGGCTGACCCGCAGCCCCTCGGCCTTGAGCACCCGGCAGGCCTGCGTCCCGGAGTAGTCGAACTCGGCGGCCTGGCCGATGAGGATCGGCCCGGAGCCGATCACCATCACGTGGTGGACGTCGTCCCGTCTGGGCATCAGGCGCTCTTCTCCGCGGTGCTGTGCTCGACCAGCGGCGGCGGCCCACCGGCCTGCCCGTCCCCGGTGCGGGCGGTCTCCATGAGGTCGACGAACCGCTGGAACAGCGGCGCGGCGTCGTGCGGCCCGGCGGCGGCCTCGGGGTGGAACTGCACGCTGAACGCCGGCAGGTCCAGGCAGCGCAGCCCCTCCACCACGTCGTCGTTGAGGCCCACGTGGCTGACCTCGACCCGCCCGTAGGGGGTGTCGGTCGGCCGGTCCAGCGGGGCGTCGACGGCGAAGCCGTGGTTGTGGCTGGTCACCCGCACCGTGCCGCTGACCCGGTCGAGCACCGGCTGGTTGAGGCCGCGGTGGCCGAAGCGCAGCTTGTAGGTGCCCAGGCCCAGCGCCCGGCCGAGGATCTGGTTGCCGAAGCAGATGCCGAACAGCGGCCGCCGGGCGTCGAGCACCCCGCGCACCGCGTCGACCGCGTAGTCGGCGGCGGCCGGGTCACCCGGGCCGTTGGAGAGGAAGACGCCGTCGGGGCCCGCTGCGAGGAGGTCCTCGGCGGTCGCGGTGGCCGGCAGCACGTGCGTCTCCACGCCCAGCTCGGCCAGGTGCCGAGGGGTGGCGGTCTTGATGCCGAGGTCGAGCGCGGCGATCGTGAACCGCCTCTCCCCCACCGCCGGGACGACGTAGGGGTCGTTCGCGGTGACCGACGGCGCCAGGTCGGCGCCGCTCATGCTCTCCGAGCCGCGCACCCGGGTCAGCAGCTCCTCGGCCGAGAGGCCCTCGCTGCTGATGCCGGCGCGCATCGCGCCGCGCTCGCGCAGGTGGCGGGTCAACGCGCGGGTGTCGATGCCGCTGATGCCGACGACGCCCTGCCCGGCCAGCTCGTCGTCCAGGGTGCCGGTGGCCCGCCAGTTCGCCGGGCGCCGGGCGGGGTCGCGGACGACGAAGCCGGCCACCCAGATGCGGCGGCTCTCGTCGTCCTCCTCGTTGACCCCGGTGTTGCCGATGTGCGGCGCGGTCATCACCACGATCTGGCGGGCGTAGCTGGGGTCGGTCAGCGTCTCCTGGTAGCCGGTCATCCCGGTGGCGAACACCGCCTCGCCCAGCGTCGTCCCGACCGCGCCGTAGGCCTCGCCCCGGAACGTCCTGCCGTCCTCCAGGACGAGCAGTGCCTCTCTCACTTCCGCGCCCTCTCTGTTGGGTTCCGCGCTCGTTCCGCTCCTCGCTCGCAGAGCTCGCTGCGATGCTCGCTCGCTGTCACCGAACGGCCTTCCCGTCCAGAACGGTCGGGACGCCCCGCAGGAACGTCGCCACCACCCGGCCGGGCAGCTCCCGGCCGGCATAGGGGCTGTTGCGGCTGCGGCTGGCCAGCGCGGCGGGGTCGACGACCGCGCGCGTGCCCGGGTCCAGCAGCAGCAGGTTGGCCGGCTCGCCCGGGGCCAGCGGGCGGCCGTGTGCCTGGAGACCACGGCCGTCGAGCCGGCCGATGGCGGCCGGGCGGGCCGACATCCGGTCGGCGACGCCGCGCCAGTCGAGCCGGCCGGTCTCCACCATGGTCGCGACGACCACCGACAGCGCCTGCTCCAGGCCCAGCATCCCGGGCCGGGCGTGCGCCCACTCGGTCTCCTTGTCCTCGACCGCGTGCGGCGCGTGGTCGGTGGCCACCGCGTCGATCACGCCCTCGGCCAGCCCGGCGCGCAGCGCCTCCACGTCGGTGTCGGTGCGCAGCGGCGGGTTCACCTTGAAGACCGGGTCGTAGCCCTCGGCGCACTCGTCGGTGAGCAGCAGGTGGTGCGGCGTGACCTCGGCGGTGACCTGCACCCCGCGGGACTTCGCCCAGCGGAGGATCTCCACCGAGCCGGCGGTCGAGACGTGGCAGACGTGCAGCCGGGCGCCGACGTGGTCGGCGAGCAGCACGTCGCGGGCGATGATCGCCTCCTCGGCGGCGGCCGGCCAGCCGGTCAGCCCGAGGCGGGCCGAGCGGTCGCCCTCGTGCATCTGCGCGCCGACGGTCAGCCGCGGCTCCTCGGCGTGCTGGGCGACCACGCCGTCGAGCGCCTTGACGTACTCCAGCGCCCGGCGCATCAGGGCGGGGTCGGCGACGCAGTGCCCGTCGTCGGAGAAGACGCGCACCCGGGCGGCGGAGTCCGCCATCGCCCCGAGCTCGGCCAGCCGCTCCCCCCTCAGCCCCACGGTCACCGCGCCGACCGGGACGACGTCCACCAGGCCGGCCTCCTGGCCCAGCCGCCACACCTGCTCGACGACCCCGGCGGTGTCGGCGACCGGGTCGGTGTTGGCCATGGCGTGCACCGCGGTGTAGCCGCCCAGCGCGGCGGCCCGGCTGCCGGTCTCCACCGTCTCGGCGTCCTCCCGGCCGGGCTCGCGCAGGTGGGTGTGCAGGTCGACCAGGCCGGGCAGCAGCACCAGCCCGTCGGCGTCGACCACGTCGGCGCCCGAGACGGCCAGGTGCTCGCCGACGGTGGCGATCCGCCCGTCGCGGACCAACACGTCGGCGGCG
>DASQXT010000429.1:0-3662 GCA_035639575.1 Geodermatophilus sp. | reverse complement strand
GCGAGTTCCTCCAGCGCCGCCCGCCGGTCCCGCAGCCGGCGGCCGCGCAGGTCGGCGCCGCCGAGCGCGAGCAGGTCGAAGGCGACGTAGGAGGCGGGCGCGGCGGCGACCAGCGTCCCGATCCGGCCGCGGGAGGCGACCATCCGCTGCTGGAGCAGCCCGAAGTCCAGCCGCGAGCCGTTCCAGACGACGACCTCGCCGTCGAGCACCGTGCCCGGCGGCACCTGGGCGACGGCCGTGGCGACGACGTCCGGGAAGCGGGACGACAGGTCGCGGCCCTGCCGCGACCAGACGCGGGTCGTGCCGCCGGTGCGGACGACGACCAGGCGGTAGCCGTCCCACTTGGGCTCGTAGAGGACGCCGCCGGGCAGCGCGTCGGCCCGCGGGAGGTCGCGCACCGGCTTGGCCAGCTCCACCGCGACCGGTCCGGCCAGCTCGGGCGGCACGTCGGGCAAGCCGGGCACGGACAGCGGCACGACGGCCAGGGTGGGGGGTCCCGGCCCCGGAAGCAGGGCTGTGAGCTGCCGGTTCACCCCTCCGGGGCACGTCGCCACCCTCCGCGAGGACGCCGGGGTCCCCGCACGAGCGACGCGGGAGGTCAAGACACGATCCGGCAACGACGGGGTACCAAGGAGGGTGATGACCGAGCGCAAGCCCCCCGGGATGGCCTTCGAGACCTGGATCGACCACCAGATCACCCAGGCCCAGGAGAGGGGCGCGTTCGAGGGGCTCGGGGGCACCGGCCGGCCGCTGCCGCGGCTGGACAAGGAGCAGACCAGCTACGAGTGGGCGCTGGAGTGGGCGCGCCGCCAGCAGGCCGACCCGCGCGACCTGCTGCCGCCGGGCATGGCGCTGCGCCGTGAGCGCGAGGACCTCGCGCTGCTGGTGCCCCGGCTGCCCAGCGAGGCCGCGGTGCGGGCGACGGTGGCCGAGTTCAACGCCCGCGTGGAGCAGCACTGGCGGCGCCCGGCGGACGGGCCCGACGCCGTCCCCGGGCTGGCCGACGAGGACGCGCTCGTGCGGCTGTGGCACGCCACCCGCCCGCCGCCCGCGGAGCCCGAGCCGGTCGCGGCACCGCCGTCCGCACCAGCGCGCGTCCGCTGGTGGCGGCGCCGTCGTTCGCCCCGGGCGTAGCGCCGGGGCGCATCCGTCGCGGAGCCGTCGGGTAGGTGGTCGACCCCGAGTTGAGGAGGTCGTCATGACCGAGGTACCGGGCACCGACCGCGACCAGGCGCGCGAGCACGTCCTGCACGAGACGCCGCTGGTCCCCGAGGACGTCGACGACACCGACGACGACCCGCGCACCACCGACGAGCCGAGGAACCGCGGCGACGAGGGCGAGACCGGCGACGAGGTCAAGCCGCCGGCCGGGAGCACCGAGTTCGGCACGCCCTGACGCCGGCGAGATCGGCGATCTCGCACGGATCCGGGTGCCCGACCGTGCGAGATCGCCGACCTCGCCGCTTCAGAGCACGTCGAACTCGTTGAAGGCCGCCCCGCCGGACAGCCGTGCGTAGCCGGGTCCGCGGTCGAAGAACGGCTCCTCGCCGGTGCGCGCGGCCCGCACCTCGTCTCGTAACGCCGCGGTGGCCGCCTCGTCGGCGGTGCCGTCGTCCCGCACCACCACGCCGTAGTCCGCCCGCGCGCCGGCGACGCTCACCTTGCGCCAGGCGATGTCGCGCAGCACCTCGTCGACCGGCCGGTCCAGGGGGTCGCCCCACCCGCCGCCGCCCGTCGTCCGGATGCGGACGACCGTGCCGGCGGCCAGCGGCTCGGCGTCGGCGAGCGCGTCGACGTCGTGCTCGTCCGGGCCGCCCGGGTCCACCGTGACCTGGAACGGCCGCCCGGCGCGACCGCCGGCGACGCCCCAGCAGGACAGGATGGAGCGGTCGGCGATCGACATGAAGTGCGCGTCGCGCAGCACCCGGATGTGCTTCTCGTAGCCGCAGCCGCCGCGGTGACGGCCCGGCCCGCCGGAGTCCAGCGCCAGCCCCAGGCGCTCCACCCGCAGCGGGAAGCGGCTCTCGGTGAACTCGGTCGGCAGGTTCCGCGAGTCCGGGACGACGTGGATGGTGTCCTCGCCGTCGGCGTAGTACCGCCCGCCCGAGCCGCCGCCGAGCACCTCGCGCATCAGGTAGGGCTCACCAGCCTCATCGAAGCCGTGCACGCCGGTGTAGCGGATGGTCTCCTGGTCGGCGGGCATGCGGCCGCCGGTCGCCTTGGCCAGCACCCCGGCCAGGACGCCGAGCAGCCGCAGGATGACGAACGTCCGCGCGTTGGTCGGCGCCGGGAAGACCGGGGTGAGCAGCGTGCCCTTCTCGGGGAAGCGCATCTCGATCAGCGGGACGACGCCCTCGTTGACGTCGAGCTCGGCCATCCGCTCCGGCGTCTCGGCCAGGTTGCGCAGGATCGGCGCCAGCCACTTCTTGAGGAAGTTGCCGTCGGCGTGGTCACCGCAGTGGTTGATCGGACCCTTGGCCTGCGGCCCGGTGCCGGTGAAGTCGATGACCAGCGGGACGTCGGCGGAGCTGTCCATGGTCAGCGTGATCCGCTGCCGGTGCAGCTTGGGCGGCTCCACGCCGTCGTGCTCGGCGTAGTCCTCCCACACGTAGGTGCCGTCGGGGATCTGCGAGAGCACCTCGCGCCGGTAGACCTCCGTCGAGTTGGCCAGGATCGCGTCGAAGCAGGCCTCGACGGCGGTCACCCCGTACCGCTCGAACAGCTCGCCCAGCCGCCGCGCGCCGGCCAGGCAGGCCGAGCACTCGGCGTCCAGGTCGGCGGCCAGCGAGTCGGGCATCCGCGAGTTGCGGGTCATGATCGTCATCGCGGCCTCGTTGCGGACGCCGCGGTCCCACAGCTTGATCGGCGGCACCATCAGGCCCTCCTCGTACACCGAGGTCGCCGCGCTCGGCATCGACCCGGGGACCGCGCCGCCGATGTCGTCGTGGTGGCCGAACGCCTGGACGAACGCGACGACCTGCGCCTCCGGACCGGCAGGACCGTCCACCTCGGCGAACACCGGCACGGTGACGCACAGGTCGGGCAGGTGCCCGATCCCGCCCTCGGAGAGGTAGACGTCGTTGTGGAAGTAGACGTCGCCGACGTTCATCGTCTCGATCGGGTGGTCGCGCACCACCGGGTGCACCAGCGCGGAGTACGAGCGGCCGGTCAGCTTGCGCAGCTTGCGGTCGTGGATGCCGGCGCGGAAGTCGTGCGCGTCGCGGATCATCGGCGACCGCGACGTCCGCCCGATGGAGGTCTCCACCTCGCGCTCGATCGCGGCCAGCGTGCCCGCGACGATCTCGACCAGCACCGGGTCGGCGGTCTCCACCGTGCTCATCGGGCGGTCCTCTCGATCAGCAGGTTCCCGTGGACGTCCACGGTCGCGCGGAAGCCGGGGTGCACCGGGACGGTCGAGCCGAACTCCTCGATCACCGCCGGACCGGGGACGACGTCCCCCGGGGCCAGCCGCGGCCGGTCGTACGTCGGCGTCTGCACCCAGTCGTCGTCGAAGAAGACCGGTCGGGACCCCGTGACGGCCCGGTCCGCCCCGCCCTCGGCCGGTGCCGGCTCGACGAGGTCCGGACGGCGGATCGGCCCGATGCCGCTCACCCGCAGGTTCACCCACTCGACGGCCTGCCGGGGGTCCTCGGCGAGGTCGT
>DASQXT010000428.1:0-6732 GCA_035639575.1 Geodermatophilus sp. | reverse complement strand
TTCTGCCCGTCCATCCCGACGTCGGGGATGATCAGGTGACGGCTGTACCGACGGACCTCGTCGATCGTCAGGTCCTCGGCGGGCTCCACCAGCGGTGGCAGGGACACGAGCTGCTCCTCAGTACTCGACAGCGGCCCAGCGGAGGCCGGCGTTCGTCGGGTCAACAGCCTGGCACGTCCGGCTGATTCCCCATCGGGGAGTCGCCCTGCGCGGGACGGGCTCGGCAGCCGGGGACGGCACGTGGCCGCGGTGCGGTCCCTGCGAGCGGGGGGCCGGAGGCTCCCCCGAGCGGGGACGGGTGTCCAGGGCTCAACGGCAGCCGGGGACGGCACGTGGCCGCGGTGCGGTCCGGAGGACCGCCGTGTCACGGATAGGGCCAGGCGTTCTTGGCGCAGCCCTCGAGCCCGAGGGTCTGCTGCTGCATGACGGGCGCCGGCTGGCCGTCACCCGGACACTGCTGGTGGCCGTTGCCGAGGGCGTGGCCCACCTCGTGGTTGACCACGTAGTGCCGGTAGGTGGGGATGTCGCCCTCGTAGTCCGGGACGGCGGTCGCCCAGCGGGCCAGGTTGATGACGGCGCGGTCGCCGTATCGGCAGGAGGTGTAGCCGCCGGTGCCCACGCCCGGGCAGTACCGCTCCATGTTGCCGGGGCTGATCAGGGTCACCTTGAACGCGTAGTCCCCGGCCGCGGCCTCGGCCTCGCCCACCCGCTGGAACGACATCCGCCCGCCGTTGCCCCACGAGCGCGGGTCGCCCAGCGTCTCCTCGACCGCGGCGGCGAACGAGGGCCCGTCCACCTCGATGCCGTCCTCGACCTCGACGACGAAGCGCTGCAGCGGCCCGGTGCCGTAGACCGGCGAGTCGCCGGGGACGACGGTCACGCTGCCCGCGCCCTGCTGGACGAAGCCGGGGGCTCCTGCGGCGGTCTCCGGCGCCTCGGTCGGTGCGACGTCGACCTCGATCGGCGCCGTGGGCGTCCCGGTGGGCGTCGCCGAGGGCTCGACGGGGTCAGGGGCCACGGCGGCGACGGACGGCTCCGGCGCGGCGGTCGCCGATCCTCCCGTGTCGCTGTCGCCGACCACCAGGTCGACGAGGGTGACCACGGTGACGAGAGCCAGCAGCGGGATGGCGTAGGCACGCCATCCCCAGCGGGTCACGAAGCGGCGGAACCGGCCGCCTCCGCCGCTCGGGGGTCCCGACCGGGTGCGGTCGCGGACGACGACGCGGGTCCCGCCGGTGCGGGGCGCGTCCGGTCCCTGCCCCGCAGCGGGACCGGTCGCCGCGGGACGACCCTGCGGACGGTCGGTGCGGCCCGGGGACTGCGACCGGGTCACGACCGGGTTGGTGTCGGCGAACCGCGGGGACGCGTGCGGCTGGGCGCGGCGGGCTGCGGGCGGGGGCACGCGCGGCAGCCCGCGGACGGGTTCCTCGGCGCGCGCGGGACGACCGGGCGGGCCGGCGTCCGGAGCCGGTCGGGTGCGCCCGTTCGGTCCGCGGCCGGGGGAGGCGTCCGCGGGACTCACCTCCGCAGACTCTCACGCCCCGGCGGTCCGGGCTGAGACCGTGCGGGAACGGCGTGTACGCAGATGGGTCAGGAGGCCCGGGCCTCGTCGCCGCGCCCCGGGACCGCCTCGGCGGCGTCCTCGGCCAGCGCCAGCACCGCCCGCGCCGTCGGCTCGGGCGCCTCGAGCATGGCCACGTGCCCGACCCCCTCGAGGACCAGCAGCCGCGCGTCGGGGACGGCGTCGGCCAGCCGCGGGGCGAGCGCCGGGTCGACGAGCCGGTCGCGGTCGCCCCAGACGACCAGGGTCGGCGGGCGCAGCGACCGGGCCAGCCGCCACGCGTTGCGCGGGCCCACCCGCAGGTAGGAGGTGAGCAGGCCGCGCATGCTGCGGGTCAGCGCCCGCGTCGCCCACGGCTGCCCGGCGTGCTCGCGCATCTCCTCCAGCGCCTGCTCCAGCCGCACCCGCGGCACCCGGCGCGGGTCGCCGAAGCACATCTGCACCATGCCCCGGACCTGCTGCTCGGGCGTCACGCCGGAGAGCCGGCGCTCGGCCAGCGTGGGGATGCCGGGGAGCAGGAGCAGCAGCAGGGTGCGGCTGAAGGCGCCGGGCACGCGGTAGACCGGCATCGCCGGCGACACGAGCGTCAGGGTGGCCACCAGGTCGGGGCGGCCGGCGGCGACGAGCACCGAGACCAGGCCGCCGAGGGAGTTGCCCAGCAGGTGCACCGGCCGGCCGGCGGCCTCCCCGGGCTCGGCGACGATCCGCTCCAGGACGTCGACGACCGCCGCCACGTGCCCGCGCACCGAGTAGGAGGTGCGCGCAGGTGGCCGCGAGCGACCGAAGCCGGGCAGGTCGAGGGCCCAGCCGTCGAAGCGGACGGCGAGCAGCGCGGCCAGGTCGGTCCAGTTCGTCGAGGCGCCACCCAGCCCGTGGACGTAGAGCGCCCGCTCCCGCGGCGCACCCTCGCGGGGGCCGTCCACCGGACCGGTCCACGGCGTCCGCCGGACGAACACCTCTCCCCCGCGGACGGCGACCTGCTCACCGGGCCACGGCGGCGGGACGGCGTCGGTGCCGGGCAGCGCGACCGTCGACAGCCGGGCCGGGCGGCTCTCCGGGGCGATGGGGGTTGCGGGACCCTCGGGCACCCGGCCGACGGTAGGTCAGGGTCCACGACGGCGCGCGAGCGGGTGACCGGCCGGTAACATCTGCCCGCCATGCACCCATCCCGCCCAGCTCCCGCGCCCGTCCGCCGCTCGTCCCGCCTGCCGCGGGGCGCCCGCCGGGCGCAGCTGCTGCAGGCCGCGCAGGAGGTGTTCGTCGCCAACGGCTTCCACGCCGCGGCGATGGACGAGATCGCCGACCGGGCGGGGGTCAGCAAGCCGGTGCTCTACCAGCACTTCCCGGGCAAGCGTGAGCTGTACCTGGCGCTGCTGGAACAGCAGGTCACCGCGCTCACCGATCGCGTGCGCGAGGCGATGGAGGGCACCGACGACAACCGGACCCGCGTCAACGGGGCGGTCGGCGCCTACTTCGACTTCATCAACGCCGAGGGCGCCGCGTTCCGGCTGGTCTTCGAGTCCGACCTCAACAACGACGATGACGTCCGCGAGCTCGCCGACCGCGGGCACCGGGCGTGCGTGGAGGCCATCGGCGAGGTCATCGCCGCCGACACCGGCCTCGACCGGGAGCGGGCCCTGCTGCTGGCCTCGGGCCTGACCGGGCTGTCGGAGACCAGCGCCCGCTGGTGGCTGCCCCGCAAGGGCACCGTCTCCCGCGACGAGGCGGTGGCCCTGCTGACGGCGCTGGCCTGGCGCGGCATCTCCGGCTTCCCGCGGGTCGAGGGCGGCGAGGGCACACCGCGCTGAGCAGCGCGGCCGTTCGCTGACGGCGCACCCGCACCGCAGGTCGGCGGTTCTCCGGCTGCACTAGCGTGGGGAACAGCCGCGCAACTCTGAGGAGGCATCCCCCGTGGAAGTCAAGATCGGTGTCCAACACTCCCCCCGGGAGCTGGTCATCGACAGCCCCCAGTCCCCCGACGAGATCGCGACCGAGGTGGCCAAGGCCATGTCCGGCGCGACCAAGGACGGCCTGCTGACCCTGGTCGACGAGCGGGGACGCCGGGTGCTCGTGCCCGTCGACCGCATCGCCTACGTGGAGATCGCGCAGGCCGACCAGCGACGCGTGGGCTTCATCGCCGGCGCCTGACGGGCATCCGCACGTCCCGACGGGGCGCCTCCGCAACCCGCGGAGGCGCCCCGTCGTATGGGGGGCCGTACGGCGGACCCGCCGTGGTGACGGGTCAGCCCCGCTGAGGGCGGCGCCTCGCCGGGGTGGACCGGTCGCGGGGTCCGCAGGCTCCCCGACGAGTGCGCAGGACCGGTCCCGGTGCAGGGGCCCGCGCCGAGCTCACGAGGCGTGGGGGCACCGGGTCCTTCACGGGTTGAGGCCGAGGGTCTTCATCCGCTCGGTGTGCGCGGTGGTGATGCGCTCGACCAGCCGGCCGATGCCGGACAGGTCGCCGGTGCCCTCGAGGATCAGCTCGGCGAGCCGGTCGCGCTCGGCGATGACCGCCTGGGCCTGCCGCATGGCCTCGCCCACCAGCCGCCGTCCCCACAGGGCCAGCCGGCCGGAGAGCGTGCGGTTGGTGGCGATGGCCGCCCGCACCTCACGGACGGCGAAGTCGGCGTGCCCGGTGTCGGCGAGGACGTCGAGGATCAGCCCGCGGTCGGGGTCGGGCAGGAAGCCGGCGATCTCCCGGTAGAACTCCGAGGCCAGGCCGTCCCCGACGTAGGCCTTGACCAGGCCCTCCAGCCAGGTGCGCGGCCGGGTGCTCTCGTGGAAGGCGTCGAGCGCGGGGACGAACGGGCTCATCGCCGCGGTCGGCTCGGCGCCGAGCTCGGTGAGGCGCGCGGTCAGCCGGCAGTGGTGGTCGATCTCCGCGGCGGCCATCTGCGCCAGCGCGGCCCGGCCGTCCAGGGTGGGTGCCAGCCGGGCGTCCTCGGCCAGCCGGTCGAACGCGGTCAGCTCGGCGTAGGACAACACGCCCAGCAGGTCGATGACGGCCTGCTCGTCGACGGTGTCCACTGGCAGCTCCCGGGGTCGGTGGGACGGTCGGCGACTGCCCCGGACGGGTGCACAGGGGGTCCGGACAGCGCGGCGGAGGGAGGCTAACCGCCGCGCACGGTAGACTGGGAATCGGCGAGCCCTCCGGTTCGCTGTGTATGTGTGCGCTGACGACCGCTGGAGACGACACCCCGAGGGGTCTCCTCCCGGGTCGACACCGAGGTGTGGCCCGGTCCCTGCTGGCCGCGTCGGCGCTGGAACTGATCCCGCGACACCCGACCGGGACAGCTGCGGAGCGGCGCGAGCGCGCCCCGGAGCCGGTCCCCCAGCAGACCAGAGGCGAGAGCACTGACCTCCACCGAGCAGACCCCCACCACCCCCGAGATCGAGCACGCCGAGACCGGCGCCCCCGCGCCCGAGCAGCTCGAGCAGTCCGTCGAGGAGCTCGGCGGCGCCCCCGTCGCCGACGACGCCCCGCTGTTCAGCGACTTCGACGTGCACCCCGACGTCGTCGCGGCGCTGGCCGAGGTCGGCATCACCCGGACCTTCGCCATCCAGGAGCTCACCCTCCCGCTGGCCCTGGCCGGCAACGACCTGATCGGCCAGGCGCGCACCGGCACCGGCAAGACCCTCGGCTTCGGCGTCCCGCTGCTGCAGCGGGTCGTCCCGGCCGCCGAGGGCGGCGACGGCGTGCCGCAGGCGCTGGTCGTCGTCCCCACCCGTGAGCTGTGCGTGCAGGTCGCCCGCGACCTGACCACCGCCGGCGCCAAGCGCGGCGTCCGCGTGCAGGCCATCTACGGCGGCCGGGCCTTCGAGCCGCAGGTGCAGGCGCTGCAGAACGGCGTCGACGTCGTCGTCGGCACCCCCGGCCGGCTGCTGGACCTGGCGCAGCAGGGCCACCTGATCCTGGGCAAGGTCCGCGTGCTGGTCCTCGACGAGGCCGACGAGATGCTCGACCTGGGCTTCCTGCCCGACATCGAGCGGATCCTCGCGATGGTCCCGGAGAAGCGGCAGACGATGCTGTTCTCCGCGACGATGCCGGGCCCGATCGTGACGCTGTCGCGGTCGTTCATGACCCAGCCCACGCACATCCGGGCGCACGGCAACGACGAGGGCTCGACGGTCCCGCAGACCACCCAGTTCATCTACCGGGCGCACAACCTGGACAAGCCCGAGCTGCTCGCCCGGGTGCTGCAGGCCCGCGACCGCGGCCTGGTGATGGTCTTCTGCCGCACCAAGCGCACCGCGCAGAAGGTCGCCGACGAGCTGGTCGAGCGCGGGTTCGCCGCGGCCGCCGTGCACGGTGACCTCGGCCAGGGCGCCCGCGAGCAGGCGCTGCGCGCCTTCCGCAGCGGCAAGGTCGACGTCCTCGTCGCCACCGACGTCGCCGCCCGCGGCATCGACGTCACCGGCGTCAGCCACGTCGTGAACTACCAGTGCCCCGAGGACGAGAAGACCTACGTGCACCGGATCGGCCGCACCGGCCGGGCCGGCAGCACCGGCGTCGCGGTCACGCTGGTCGACTGGGACGACATCCCGCGGTGGCAGCTGATCAACAAGGCGCTGGACCTGGAGTTCACCGACCCGCCGGAGACCTACTCGACCTCGCCGTGGGTGTACAGCGACCTGGACGTGCCCGAGGGGGCGACCGGCCGGCTCCCCCGCTCGCAGCGCACCCGTGAAGGTCTGGACGCCGAGACCCTCGAGGACCTCGGCGAGACCGGCAAGCGCACCCGCTCCGCCGGCGGCCACGGGCCGGCCCGGCCGGAGGCCGAGGAGCCGGCCGCGGCCCCCAAGAGCCGCCCGCGCCGGCGCACGCGGGGTGGCGGTGCCGCCGCGGCGGGCGCCGTGGCCTCGACCGACGCGCCCGTCGAGGCGTCCTCCGGTGACGGGGCCGCGTCCGGCGAGGCCCCGGCCCGCAAGCGCCGCCGGCGTCGCCGCGGCGGCTCCGGTCACAGCTCCGCCGAGCCCGCCGCGTAAGTGGGAGCGGGGCGGGCCTGGCCCCGTCCAGGGCACCACCCTGAGCGTGCGAAGGGTGGGGAGGACGGGGTCCTTCTACCGCCGCTGCGGGTGTGGGTGTGGACGGCGGCCACCCTCGCGCTCGTGGTCGTCGCCGCCCTGCTCTGGCGGGGCTCGGACGCGGCGGCCACCGACAGCACCACCGC
>DASQXT010000427.1:0-10799 GCA_035639575.1 Geodermatophilus sp. | reverse complement strand
CGCTCATCGCCGGTGGTCAGGACCGCGGGCTGGACTACACCGACCTGGCCGCGGCGGCGCGGATGTCGGCGGCGAAGCGAACGCCGGTGTCCGGGATCGTCAGCACCCACACCGTGCCGCCGCGGGCGACGACCGCCGCGGCCAGGTCGGTGTAGTCCAGCCCGCGGTCCTGACCACCGGCGATGAGCGTGACCTCCCGTCCGGCGAAGGCGTCGATCGCGGCGCGCACCGACACCGGGGTGGTGCTGAGCGCGTCGTCGACGAACGTGACGCCGTCGCGTGTGGCCACCGGCGAGAGCCGGTGCGGCAGCGCCCGGAAGTCGGCGACGGCGGCCCGGACGGCCTCGGCGGACCGGTCGAGGTCCACGCCCATCCGCACGCAGGCGGCCAGCGCGACGTGCAGGTTGGCGACGTTGTGCACGCCCGAGAGGCGCTCGAGCGGGAAGCCGGCCAGCCGCGCCTCGGGGACGACGTCGGCCGGGTCGACCAGCACCGCCGGGTCGAGGTGCTGCTCGGCGACCGGCCGGGCCTGGGGGCTGACGACCACCGAGCCCGGCCCGCAGGCGGCGAAGACGTGCAGCTTGTCGCGGTAGTACGTCTCGACGTCGCCGTGCCAGTCCAGGTGCTCGGGGGCCAGCGAGGTGACCGCGCCCCAGCCGGACCAGCCCTCCACCGCGGCCGCCTGGTAGCTGGACACCTCGACCACCAGCGGGGTGCCGCCGGCGGGGTGGGTGGGGGAGGCGCTGCCGACGGCGTCGTCGAGCAGGACGTCGAGCAGCGGGGTGCCGATGTTGCCCGCATGCACCGCCGGCCGGCCGGCCGCGGTCAGCACGACGGCGGCCAGCGCGCTGGTGGTGCTCTTCCCCTTGGTGCCGGTGACGCAGAGCGTCGGCACGTCGCGGGCGGCGAACTCGGCCAGGGCCACGCCGGTGCCGGAGGTGAGGGTGGTCCGGGCGGCCAGCGCGCGGGCGTCCTCGCGGTAGGGGCTGATGCCCGGCGAGCGGAACACCACGTCGCAGCCGGCGAGCTCGGCGACGTCGCTGCCGGCCTGCACGCCCGGTGGCAGGTCCGTCGGCGGGACGGCGTCGACGACCACGACCCCCGCCGCGCCGGCGGTCAGCGCGGCACGCACCGCAGCCCGTCCCTCGCGGCCGTGACCCCAGACGCCGACCCGGCGCCCGGCCAGCTCGGTGAGCCTCACCGGCCGCTCCCGGACGGTCGTGCAGCACGGGGGGTCACGGCGCCCACTGTACGGAGCGGGGGTCCGCGGGACGGCGCCCGCGGCGGGTCGCCGGTAGGGTCGTGAGACAGGTGCGCCGGGAAGTCTGGTCGGCAGGTCCTCCGCCGACGACCCCTCTGGAGCCGCCCCATGAGTCCTTCCACCAGCGCACCCCTCCTCGGCCGAGGCTCGTGGGCCGAGACCCGCCGGATCGCCGACATCCTGCGCAAGGAGACCGTGGGCGGCGCGCTGCTGCTGGCCGCCGCGGCCATCGCGCTGGTCTGGGCCAACTCCCCCTGGGGCGAGGCCTACGAGACCCTCCGCGACACCCGGGTGGGCCCCGCGTCGCTGCACCTGGACCTCACCTTCGGCACCTGGGCCGCCGACGGGCTGCTCGCGGTCTTCTTCTTCGTCGCCGGCCTGGAGCTCAAGCGGGAGTTCGTCGCCGGCGACCTGCGGGAGCCACGACGTGCCGCCCTGCCGATCGCCGCCGCCGTCGGCGGCATGGCCGTGCCGGCCCTGTTCTTCGTGCTGCTCAACCTCGGCCGGGACGACGACGCGCTGCGTGGCTGGGCCATCCCGTCCGCGACCGACATCGCCTTCGCCCTCGCCGTCCTGGCGGTGATCAGCACCCACCTGCCGAGTGCGCTGCGCACCTTCCTGCTGACGCTGGCGGTGGTCGACGACCTGCTCGCGATCGTGGTGATCGCCGTCTTCTACACCGACGACTTCTCCGCCGGGTCCCTGCTGCTGTCCCTGCTCCCGCTGGCGCTCTTCGGCCTCCTGGTGCAGAAGCGGATCCGCTCCTGGTGGCTGCTGCTGCCGCTGGCACTGGCGACCTGGGTGCTCGTGCACGAGTCCGGCGTGCACGCCACGGTCGCCGGGGTGCTGCTCGGGTTCACCGTGCCGGTCGTGCGCAGCCAGGCCGCCGGCGGTCCCGAGGCCGGGCCCGGCCTCGCCGAGCACTTCGAGCACCGGTTCCGGCCGATCTCGGCCGGGATCGCCGTGCCGGTGTTCGCCTTCTCCTCCGCCGGCGTCGCGGTCGGCGGGCTCTCGGGCCTGGCCGCGTCGGTCACCGACAGCGTCGCCGTCGGCATCGCGGTCGGTCTGGTGGTGGGCAAGGCGATCGGCATCACCGGGGCCACCTGGCTGGTGTCCCGCTTCACCCGGGCCGAGCTGGACGAGTCCCTGGGCTGGCCCGACGTCGTCGGCCTGTCGCTGCTCGGCGGCATCGGGTTCACCGTCTCCCTGCTCATCACGGAACTGGCCTTCGGCCTGGGCACGGCGACCTACGACCACGCGAAGGTCGGCATCCTGACCGGCACCCTGCTGGCCGCGCTCGTGGCCACGGTCGTGCTCCGGCTGCGCAACCGCCGCTACCGGCGGATCGCCGAGGAGGAGCGGGTCGACACGGACGCCGACGGCGTCCCGGACGTCTACCAGGGGCGTTCCGCCGAGGGCTGAAAAAGCGCGTTGCCGACCTCCCGGGAGCGACGTACCGTCGAGGTACACGAGAGAGGAGGTGGTCCGTAACTTGCATGCTTATCGGACTCGTGAGGTGGCTGTCCGCTAGCCGCCGTCCAGATGGGCCGCCCGTTCAGACGACAGTCTGAGCGACGGCAGATCGCCCGTCCGTCGTACGGCGGCGAGCGAGAACCGGACAGTCACCCGACCCCCGGGCCGCCGGCATTTGTCCAGCCGGCCCGCGTGCTGCTCCCCTCCTCGGAGGGCCGGGCGCCGCGGAGCAGCCCGGGGGTTGTCCGTTCCCCGGGGAGGTCCGCGCTGTCCTCCCGCCGCCCCGTCGGGACCGACGACTCCCCCGGCGCCTGGATCGCCGCCGCCCTCCGGCGCGACCGCACCGTCGCCTCCCTGGTGCCCCCGGTGTTCGAGGCCTACGCCCGGGTGCTGCACCCCGCCGTGCGCTACGCCGGTGACGAGGACGTCGACGTCCGCTGGGACGAGGTCGCGGCCCACAACGGCACCACGGCGCACCGGCTGATGCAGTGGCCGGCGATCACCGGGTCGTGGGAGTACGTCGGCGAGGACGACCAGCCCGAGCTCTGGAACGACAGCCCCGCCGAGGGCCACCTGCCCGCCTCCGTGGCCGCCGCGCTGGCCGGCCTGCTCACGCCGTGGACGACCACGCCGCAGGAGTGCTGGTTCGGCTGGTGCGACGACGGGCACCCCGGCCGCCCGCACCTGACGCTGCCGGTCTGCGACCTGCTGCTGCGCCGCGGACCGGTGACGCTGGCGTCGGCCAACTTCGCCCCCGAGCCGCAGGAGCAGAGCGCCGCGGTGTGGTGGCCGGCCGACCGCGCCTGGTTCGTCGCCACCGACCCCACCCTGATGAGCACCTACGTCGGCGGGCCGGCCGGCGCGGTCGACGCCCTGCTGGGCTCCCTGCTGGAGGCCCACCCGGCCTCCCCGGACGACCCCGTCGGCCACGACACCGACCCGGTCAACCCCATCCCCCCGCGCGACTGAAAGAGGACCCCTCTGCCCCCACGCCTCGGTGAAGGACCCCGTCCCCCTCACCCCTCGCAAGCTCGGGGCGAGCCTCCGGACGGGGCCTGCGGGCCCCTGCAGAGGGGCCGTTGCAGCACGTCACCCCCCTTACGGCGGGGCAACGGGGTCCTTCTTCAGAGGACGGCGAGCTCCGCGGCCAGGTCGTCGAGCCCCAGCGAGCCCTGCGACAGCGCGGCCATGTGCCACGCCTTGCGGTCGAACGCCGCACCCCGCGCCCGCTGCGCCGCCGCGCGACCGTCCAGCCAGGCGCGCTCGCCGAGCTTGTAGCTGATCGCCTGCCCGGGCAGCCCGAGGTAGCGCACCAGCTCGCTGTCGAGGAAGGCCGGCGTGGCGCCGCTGTGCTCGCCGAGGAAGGCGCGGGCGAGCTCCGGCGTCCAGGGCCGGCCGCGGGAGTCGGCGAGCGCGCCCTCGGCCTCGTCCGGCACCGGCAGGCCGAGGTGCATGCCGATGTCGATGACGACCCGCACCGCGCGCAGCTGCTGGGCGTCGAGGAAGCCCAGCCGCGTCCCCGGGTCGGCGAAGTACCCGAGCTCGTCCATGAGCCGCTCGGCGTACAGCGCCCAGCCCTCGACGTTGGCGCCGACCGAGCCCAGCGACGTCTGGTAGGTCGACAGCTGCCCGGACACGTACGCCCACTGGGCCAGCTGCAGGTGGTGGCCCGGGACGCCCTCGTGGTACCAGATCGAGGTCAGGTCCCAGAGCGGGAAGCGCTCCCGGCCCATGGTCGGCAGCCAGGTGCGGCCCGGGCGGGAGAAGTCGTGCGCCGGCCGGGTGTAGTACGGCGCGGCGGCGCTGCCCGGGGGCGCGATCATCGCCTCGACCCGGCGCACCGGTTCGGCGAGGTCGAAGTGGACGCCGTCCAGGGCCTCGATCACCTCGTCCATCATCGCCTGCAGCCGCTCGCGGATCGCCTCGACGCCGTCAACGGCCGGACCGTGCACGTCCAGCCAGCGCATGGCCTCCATCGGCGTCCCGCCGGGCACGACCCGCTCGGCCTCGGCCCGCTGCTCGGCGAGGATCCGCCGGTGCTCGGCCCAGCCCCAGGCGTAGGCCTCCTCCAGGCCCTCGCCGGCGCCGAGGTCCGAGCCGGTCCAGCGGCGGGCGGCCAGGGCGTAGCGGTCGCGGCCGACGGCGTCCGGCGTCCCGTGCACCTGCGGCAGGTAGACGTCGCGGAGGAAGTCGCGCACCTCGGCGACCGCGCCGTCGGCGGCCTGCGCGGCGGCGTCCAGCTCAGCGCGGAGCGCCTCCGGGCCGCCCGCGGCGAACCCGCCGAAGAACGGCCCGGCCAGCCACTCGCCGAGCTGCTCCACCACGGTCGAGACCTGGCGCGGGGCCACCAGCAGCCCGCGCCGGGCGCCCTCCTCGAGCGACGCGCGGAAGCCGCGGTACGCCTCGGGAACGCGGGCCATCCGGCGGGCGACGACCGCCCAGTCCTCCGCCGAGGACGTCGGCATGAGCAGGAAGACCTGCCGGATCGAGTGCACCGGGCTGAACAGGTTCGACAGCGCCCGCAGCCCCTCACCGGCCTCGTGCCCGTCCAGCTCGGCGCCCAGCCGCTCGCGCAGCAGGCGGGCACAGCGCCGCTCGACCGGGTCGTCGTCGAGGGACGGGTCGGCCGCCAGCACGCGGTCCAGCTCGGCGAGGGTGTCGCGGGCCAGCTGCGCCTCGGCCTCCAGCCCGGCCGGGCTGGGGTCGGGCAGCCGGTCGTCGCCGGGGCGGGTTCCCAGCGAGGTGGCCACGATGGGGTCGAGTTCGCAGACCGCGTCGACGTACCGGTCGGCGACCTGCCTCGGGGTGGCGGACGGGTCGAGCGGGCCGCTCACCGGAGGCGCTCCAGCCGGGCCGACATGGTGGGCCGCAGCGGCTCGTCACCGGCGGCGCGGTCGATGGCGTACATCAGCGCGCCCTCGACGATGCCGTACAGCCGCACGGCGCGGGACACCTCGGGGGCGTCGGGCGTGCGGGCGAGGACGTCGGTGCTCAGCTCCCAGCTGGTCGTCGTCCGGGCCCGGCCGACGTAGAGCTCGACCAGCCCGTCGGGGCTGGTGACCAGCAGCTCGACGTCGTCCCCGCCGCGGGGGCGCCAGAAACCGGCCTCCCGGACCGCCGGCCCGACGACCTGGCCGTCGTCGGTGAGCTGCCAGGTGCGGGAGTCGTAGGCGAGGAAGCCGCGGCCGTCGTGGCTGAACCGGATCCACTGGCCGAAGCGGTGATCGCCCGCAGGACCCGCGGCCTGCCCCTCGCCGTGCCACTCGCCGAGCAGCGGCAGGACGGCGAGCAGCTCCTCGGAGACCTCCGGTCCCGAGCGGACGTCGACGGTGTCGGCGACCGGCAGCTCGGTGTCGCCGGTCATCGACGCGCCTCCCGCGGTCGGCGGGCGAGCCGGGCGGCGCCGAACCCGCAGCCGAGCGCCGCGAGCGACGTCAGGGCGACGAGGACCCAGGCAGAGACCATGCGCTCCACCGTAGGACCGCCCGGGTGACGTGCTGGAACGGCCCCGTCCTGAGCGTGTGGAGAACGGGGTCCTCCTTTCAGGCGATCGCCGGCACCGCCCCGGCCGTCGCGGACACCACCTCGTCCCACGGCGTGGGCGCCAGGCCGAAGGTGGCGGTCGTCGCCGATGCGTCGACCACGTACTCCCGGTCGAACTGGTGCCGGATGTCGACGACCTCGCGCACCATCGGCGACACGAGCGCGAGCCCGCGCAGGACGGACCACGGGATCCGGCCCACCCGGGCCGGTGGCGTCGGGTGGGCGGGAGAGGACAGGGCGGCCGCGAGGTCGGCCAGCGCCTGCCGCTGCGAACGCGGAGGTGCGCTCGGCACGTGCCAGGCCCGGCCGAGCGCCCGCTCGTCGGTCCCCAGCGTCACCAGCGTCGCCGCGACGTCGGGCAGGTACGCCCAGCTGCGGAGGACGTCGGGGTCGCCGACCACCCAGGCGCGGCGGCCCCGGCGCAGCGCGGGCAGCTGCCGCACGAGGTGGGAGTGCCCGGCCGGGACCTGCGGGCCCACGAAGTCCGCGGCACGGGCCTCGGTCACCCGCACCCGGCCGGCCTCGTGCGCGGCCAGCGCCTCCCGCCACATCGCGACGCGGACCCGGCCCTTGGCGTCGGTGGCGGCCAGCGGGCTCCCGGGGCTCATCGGGCCGGTCGGGGCGCCGTAGCCGTACAGGTTGGACATCGTGACCAGCACCGCGCCCGTCCGCTCCGCCGCGGTGAGCAGCGCCGTGGCGACCGGCGGCCAGTCGGTGACCCAGCGGTGGTAGGCCGGGTTCACCGCGTTGTAGAGCGCCGCCGCGCCGTCTGCCGCCGCGGCGAGCGCGTCCGCGTCGGCCGCGTCCACCCGACGGTGCTCGACGGCGTCGGTCGACGTCCCCCCGCTGCGCGACAGCACCCGGACCCGGTGCCCCCGGGCGGCCAGCAGGTCGGCGGTCGTCGTCCCGACCGGGCCCTTGCCCACGACCACGTGCAGTGCCATGACTCCTCCTCACGATCGGTCGAGAGCACTGCTCTCGGATGAGGACGACGCTCGCACGAGACCCGCCCGGGGTCAAGAGCAGTGCTCTCGGTTGCGCGCACCGATCACCACGGGGAGGATCGACCGCGTGCCGTCCACCGTCCGTGACCGCGTCCGCGCCGAGGTGACCGCCGAGATCACCGCGGTCGCCCGGCGGCAGCTGGCCGAGGTGGGGGCGGCCGGGCTCTCGCTGCGGGCGGTCGCGCGCGAGGTGGGCATGGCCTCGTCGGCCGTCTACCGCTACTTCGCCAGCCGCGACGAGTTGCTGACCCGCCTGATCACCGACGGCTACGACGCCCTGGGGGCCGCGGCGGAGGCCGCCGACGACCCGACCGCCCCACCGCGGGAGCGCTGGCTGGCGGTGTGCCGCGCCGTCCGGTCGTGGGCCCGGGCGCACCCGCACGAGTACGCGCTGCTCTACGGCTCCCCCGTGCCCGGCTACGCGGCCCCGCGGGACACGGTGCCGGCCGCCGCGCGGGTGGGCGTGGTCCTGGGCCGGATCCTCGGTGACGCGGCCCGCAGCGGCGTCCTGCCGGAGGCCGCCGGGGGCGAGCGGGACCCGGAGCTGGTGAGCGTCGAGACGGCGGCCGTCCTCGGCGGGGCGCACCCCGCGATCGACGACACCGTCCGGGTCCGCGCGCTGCTCGCCTGGAGCTCGCTCTACGGCACCGTCAGCTTCGAGCTCTTCGGGCACCTCGCCGGTTCGGTCGCGGACACCGACCGGTACTTCGACACCGCGATGGGCGAGCTCACCGGGCTCCTCGGGCTCTGACGTGCCCTCCCCCGGGAGCCGCCCGGCCGCCGTGCTGCCGTTCCCGCGCACGCCGCTGCCCGCCCGGGGTCCCGGCGCGGCCTGCCGGCACGTGGGCGCGGCCACGGCGGCGTCGGTCGGCGGCCCCCCGGTCGAGAGCCGATCCTGGTACGGCAGGCTGGCGGACCGGCGCGGTACCGGTCCGGACGGGGAGGAGGTGACATGATCGTGGGGGTGCTCGGCAACGGTGGCGGCGGCACGCTGCGCTCCGACGTGGAGGCACTGCTCTCCCGGACCCTCGCCCGGTACGAGCGCGTGCTGGCCAACGTCGCCGACGGCATCTACGGCCTGGACGCCGACGGGCGCGTCGAGTTCGTGAACCCGGCGGCGGTGCGGATGACCGGGCTCGCCGCCGAGGAGCAGCTCGGGCGCGACCAGCACGCCATGATCCACGGGCACCGGCCCGACGGCTCGCCCTACCCGAAGCACGAGTGCCCGGTCTGGGACGCGCTGCAGAACGGCCGGACGGTCACCGCCGAGCACGAGGTCTTCTGGCACCGTGACGGCACTCCCGTGCCGGTCGAGCTGATCGCCGTCCCGACGGTGGAGGACGGCGCGGTGACCGGCGTGGTGGTCTCCTTCCGCGACCTGACCGACCGGCTGGCCGCCCAGCGCCAGTCCGCGGAGCTGCGGCGGGTGACCGAGCGGGCCGCCGAGCAGCGCGCGCTGTCCGACCGGCTGCAGCAGGCGCTGCTGACCCCGCCGCCGGAGCCGGACCACCTGCAGGTAGCCGTGCGGTACCGCCCGGCCGCGCACGGGGCGCAGGTCGGCGGCGACTGGTACGACGCGTTCCTCCAGCCCGACGGCGCGACGATGCTGGTGATCGGGGACGTCGTCGGCCACGACAGCGACGCCGCCGCGGCGATGGGCCAGCTGCGCGGTCTGCTGCGGGCGCTCGCCTACGACAACGACGAACCGCCGTCGGGGACGCTGACCCGCACCGAGCACGTGGCGCGCGGACTCGCGGTGAGCACGATGGCGACCGTCGTCCTCGCCCGCGTCGAGCGGCACCCCGACGTACCCGTGGCCGGCACCCGCCTGCTGCGCTGGAGCAACGCCGGCCACCTCGTGCCGGTGCTGCTGGCCCCCGACGGGTCGACGACGCTGCTCGAGACCCGCCCCGACCTGATGCTCGGCATCGACCCCGACGCACCCCGCACCGACCACACCGCCGTGCTGGGCGACGGGTACACCCTGCTGCTGGTCACCGACGGCCTGGTCGAGCGCCGGGACGCCGACCTGGACCAGGGGCTGGCGACGATGCGGGAGGTGCTGCGCGACCTCGGCGAGACGCCGCTGGAGGAGCTCTGCGACACGCTCCTCGAGCGGATGCTGCCCGTGGACGGGGCCGACGACGTCGCGATCGTCGCCGTCCGGGCCCACCCGGAGGACCGTCCGCGGCCGCCCGAGGCCGGCCCCAACCGCCTCCCGCCGGGCGTTTCGTAGCCCCGGACACGACGGCGCCCCGCTCGCACGTGCGAGGGGGCGCCGTCATGTCGCTCAGTCGATGGCGACGGTGGTCTCGTTCAGGCCGACGTCGGCGGTGAGGACGCGCTCGCCCCGGCCGACCGGGGCCAGGGAGCGCAGCTTCCACTCACCCGGGGCGGCGAAGAAGCGGAACTCGCCCTCGGGGCTGGTGACCACCTCGGCGGTGAACTCGTCGGTCGAGTCCAGCAGCCGGACGTAGGCCCCGGCGACGGGGGCGCCGTCGTGCCAGACCTGGCCCTGGATCACCGTCTGGGTGTTCAGGTCGATACCGGCCAGGGCACCGCCCTGCTTCGGAGCGCCGCACATGCTCAGGCCCCCTTCTCGATCGGGACGCCGACGAGGGAGCCGTACTCGGTCCACGAGCCGTCGTAGTTCTTGACGTTCTGGTGACCGAGCAGCTCGCGCAGCACGAACCAGGTGTGGCTCGAGCGCTCGCCGATCCGGCAGTAGGCGATGGTGTCCTTGCCGGTGTCGAGGCCGGCCTCGGCGTAGAGCTTGGCCAGCTCCTCGTCGCTCTTGAAGGTGCCGTCCTCGTTGGCCGCCTTGCTCCACGGCACGTTGACCGCGGTCGGGATGTGGCCCGGGCGCTGCGCGCCCTCCTGCGGCAGGTGCGCGGGGGCGACCAGCTTGCCGCTGAACTCGTCGGGCGAGCGCACGTCGACCAGGTTCTTCTGGCCGATCGCGTCGACGACCTCGTCGCGGAAGGCGCGGATGTCGGTGTCCTGGTCCTTGGCCCGGTACTGCGTGGCCGGGCGGGAGACGGAGTCGGAGGACAGCGGGCGGCTGTCGAGCTCCCACTTCTTGCGGCCGCCGTCGATCAGCTTGACGTCGGAGTGGCCGTAGAGCTTGAAGTACCAGTAGGCGTAGGCGGCGAACCAGTTGTTGTTGCCCCCGTAGAGCACGACGGTGTCGTCGTTGCTGATGCCCCGCTCGGAGAGCAGCTGCTCGAACTGCTCCTTGCTCACGAAGTCCCGGCGCAGCGGGTCCTGCAGGTCGGTCTTCCAGTCCAGCTTGACCGCGCCCTCGATGTGGCCCTTGTCGTAGGCGCTGGTGTCCTCGTCGACCTCGACGAACACGACTCCGGGGGTGTTCAGGTTCTCCTCGGCCCAGTCGGCGGTGACGAGCACGTCGTTGCGGCTCATGGGTTGTTCCTCCGGTCGGTGATGGTGCGTGGTGTGGTCGCTCGGATGTTCGGATGGTTCAGGTGCGGGCCGGCAGGGCCCGCCGGGCGATCAGGTAG
>DASQXT010000426.1:0-22818 GCA_035639575.1 Geodermatophilus sp. | reverse complement strand
GGTCGGTGACCCCACGGAGGCCTCGGCGTCCCGCCGGGCCGGAGGCCGGGACACCGCTGAGCGCGCCGCTGCGGGCCGCTGGACGGGTCGTGAAAGGGTTCATCCGCGGCGGGCAGGACGCGTGGGCGCTGCACCCTCGTGACGCCACGGGGCCGACACCCCCGCGACCTCGCCCGGACGACTCGGGCCCCCCGCCGACCGACCACCGTGCCACCCCAGCCCCCGGCGCGCGGGTGCCGTGGCGCCCGGTTCCCTCGGCAGGCACGCAGGTGACCGCCTCGTCCCCGCCTCGGCGCCCGCCGGGACGGGGCGGCCGGCCGCGCCGCGGGAGACCCCCGCCCCTCCGGGGAGGACCCCGTTCGATCCTCGACGGGCGCACCCCCTTGACGCGGTACCGTCACCACCCTACTGTGACCCAGGTCATATGAATCGTTTCATGGCGGTCGCTCGGTCCGCGGTCCGGAGGTCTCTCCAGGCCGCCCGGGCCCCCGGCGCAGGAGCCGGGGCCCCGGGAGCGATCCCGAGCTGCGACGAGATGAGGGTGAGGATGATCCGTAGGAGGAAGCTGGCCGCCGTTGCCGGTCTGGCGCTCGCTCTGGTGGCCTCCGGCTGCGGCCAGGGCAGCGGGGGCTCGGCCTCCGGCGGGGGCGGTGGAGGCGGCGGTGAGCAGCAGGTCAAGGTCGCGTTCGTCCCCAAGCTGCAGGGGATCCCCTACTTCGAGGCCATGAACACCGGAGGCCAGGCCGCCTGCCAGGAGCTCGGCTGCCAGTGGCTCTACCAGGGGCCGGTCACCGCGGACCCCGCCGCCCAGGCCGACATCGTGCGGTCCTACATCCAGCAGGGCGTGGACGCCCTCATCGTCGCCCCGAACGACCCCGACTCCATGGCCCCGCTCCTGCAGCAGGCGAAGGACGCCGGCATCGCGGTGGCGACCTCCGACACCGACGCACCGAACTCGGTGCGCCAGGTCTTCGTCGAGCAGGCCTCGACGGAGGGCATCGGCCAGGCCCTGACCGACGCGCTCCTGGAGGCGATGGGCGGTCAGGGCAGGTACGCGATCGTCTCCTGCGGGCAGACCGCCGAGAACCTCAACAGCTGGATCGAGGTGCAGCGGGCCTACACCGCCGAGAAGTACCCCGACGCCCAGATCGTCGACACCGTCTACGCCGGTGAGGACCAGGCCAAGGCGACCCAGATGGCGACCGACCTGATGAACGCCCACCCCGACCTGACCGGCCTGGTCGGCGAGTGCACCTCCTCGGCACCCGGTGTGGCGCAGGCCGTGCGGGACGCCGGGAAGATCGGTCAGGTCTTCACCGTCGGGCTCGGGACGCCGCAGTCGATGCTCCCCTACCTGGAGGACGGCTCCTCCAGCGCGAGCATCCTCTGGGACGTCCAGCACCTCGGGTACCTGACCGCGTGGGCGGGCGTGCAGCTGGCGCAGGGCAAGCAGTTCCAGCCCACCAACGACGTCAGCGACGACATCACCGGCGTGACCTACGACGACCAGACCAAGGTGCTCCTGCTCGGTCCGCCGCTGCGGATCACCAAGGACAACGCGGGCGACTACGACTACTGACGGCACCGGGGAGGGCCGGCCCACCCCGGCCCTCCCCGGACCCACGGCCGAACGAGGACACGATGACCGATCCGCCAGCCACCGGGGGGACCGACGTGGCACCCTCCTCCCCCTCCGCGCCGGGACCTGCTGAGGAGCGGCTGTCCGTCCGGGGCGTCGCCAAGCGGTTCGGCGCCGTGCGGGCCATCCGCAACGCGGACATGACCGTCCACGTCGGCGAGGTGCACGCCCTCGTCGGTGAGAACGGCGCCGGCAAGTCCACGCTGATCAAGATCCTCTCCGGGGCGGAGTCCGCGGACACCGGCGAGATCACCTTCGACGGACGACCGGTGACGATCAACGGCACGGCCGACGCCATCGGGCTGGGCATCGCCACCGTCTACCAGGAACCGCAGCTCTTCCCCGACCTGACCGTGGCCGAGAACGTGTTCACCGGCCGGGAGATCACCCGCCGGGGCAGGGTCGACTGGGCCGCCCAGAACGCCCGGGTGGTCGAGCTGCTCGAGCTGATCGGGCTGCCGGCCCGGTACGCGACCGTCCCGGTCAGCGAGCTGTCGATCGCCGAGCAGCAGCAGGTGTCGATCGCCAAGGCCCTGGGCGGCGAGGCCCGGGTGCTCATCCTGGACGAGCCGTCGGCGATCCTCACCGGCAGCGAGATCGAGGTGCTCTTCGGCGTCGTCCGCCGGCTGGCCGCCTCCGGCGTCTCGATCATCTACATCTCGCACCGGCTCGACGAGCTGTTCGAGATCGCCGACCGGGTCACGGTCATGCGGGACGGCGAGACGGTCGGCACCTGGCCGATCGGGGAGCTGACCGTCCGGCGCATCGTCGAGCTCATGGTCGGCGGGATCCTGGAGGACACCCCCGCCGAGCACGCCGTGGCCGGGACGGAGCCGCGCCTGGTCCTCGAGGGCCTCGGTGCGGAGGGCGAGTTCGCCGACGTGGACGTCGCCGTCCGCCCGGGCGAGATCGTCAGCCTCTACGGGCTCGTCGGCTCCGGCGCGGCCGAGGTCGCCGAGACGGTCTACGGCATGCGCCGCGCCACCGCCGGGCGGATCCTGCTCGACGGCCGGCCGATCGCGCCGCGCTCGCCGCGTGAGGCCAAGAAGCTCGGCATCGCCCTGCTGCCGGCCGACCGCAAGGGGCAGGGGATGTTCTCCTTCCAGTCCATCGCGTTCAACATCTCGGCCGGGCACCTCCCTCTCCTGTCCCGCCTCGGCGTGTGGATGGACCGCCGCCGCGAGCGTGACGTCGCCCGGGAGTTCATCCAGCGGCTCTCCGTGAAGACCCCGCACGAACGCCAGCCGGTCTCCGCCATGTCCGGCGGGAACGCCCAGAAGGTCGTGCTCGCCCGTCAACTGGTGGAGCGGCCCCAGGTCCTGGTGCTGGCCGAGCCCACGCAGGGGGTGGACGTCGGCGCCAAGGAGGAGATCCACAAGATCATCCGGAGTCTGGCCGACGAGGGCACGGCCGTCCTCATCGTGACCTCCGACCTGGCCGAGGCGATCCGCGTCTCGGACCGGCTGCAGGTGGTCCGCGGCGGCACCACGACCGTCGAGTTCGGCCGCGGCGCCACCCAGTCCGACGTCCTCGCCGCCGCCGCGGGCGCCCTGGAACAGGAGGCCGCATGAGCACCTCGACCACGACCGCGGGCGGCCGGCCGCCGTCCGCCCCGCGGAGCCGCGAGGCCACGGCGCGCGGTCGCGTGCTGCCCTTCCCGATCACCGGTCAGGAGATCGTCCTCATCGCGGTGATCGTGGTGCTGTGGGTGGCGCTGTCCCTGGCCACCCCGGCCTTCCTGACCAGCGGGTCGATCGTGCCGCTGTTCGTCGCGACCGCCCCGGTGGCGCTCATCGGCATCGGGATGACCGTCATCATCATCACCGGGGGCATCGACGTCTCCGTCGGCAGCATCGTCATGGTCTGCTCGGTGGTGGTCGCCCAGCAGCTGGTCTCCAGCGACCTCTCCCTGCCCGTGGCGGTCCTGCTCTCGGTGGCCGTCGGCGGCGTGCTCGGGCTGGTCAACGGCGTGCTCATCGCCTACGGCCGGGTGCACGCCATCATCATCACCTTCGGCACCGCGAACCTGTTCCGCTTCCTCGGGCTGCAGCTGTTCGGCGGTACCACGGTCAACGGCATCCCCGACACGCTCGACGTCTTCGGCCGCGGTGAGGCCGGGCGCACGCTGGGCGTCCCGCACAGCTTCCTGCTCATGGTCGTGGTCGCCGCCCTGGCCTGGTACTACCTGCGGCACACCCCCGGTGGGCGGCACCTCTACGCCATCGGAGGCGACGCCAACGCCGCCCGCCTGGCCGGTGTCAAGGTGCAGCGGCGGGTCCTGCTCGCCTACGTCGTCACCGGCCTGCTCACCGGCCTGGCGGCCTGCTTCGTGATCGCCCAGGGCACCGCCACCCTCGCACCGAACGTGGGTGACGGCATGGAGCTGGCCACCATCGCCGCCGTCGTCATCGGCGGGACGTCGATCATGGGCGGGCGCGGCTCCGTCCTCGGGACGGTCCTGGGGGCGCTCCTCGTGCAGACGGTCACCTCCGGGGTGACCCAGCTCAACTGGCCGTCCCAGCTGGCCAGCCTGTTCATCGGCATCTTCATCCTGATCGCCGTGGGAGCCGACCTGCTCCGCCAGCGCGCGAGGAGGACCACGTGAGCACCGCCGTCACCTCGTCGGCCCCCGCCCGGGAGCCGGGGCCGAGCACGTCCTCCTCCGAGCGGCCCTCCCGGCTCCGGGAACTGCCGGCCACGCTGCTGCGGGCGTTGCTGACCCAGCGGATCGTCCTCCTGCTCGTCCTGCTGGTCGCCGTCGTCGTCACCTTCGTGGTGCTGAGCCGGCGCAACTACCTCAGCGCGCCGTATGACGCGTCGTACATGTCGGCGGCCCTCATCAGCGCCGTCCCCCTGGTGATGCTCGGCCTCGCCGAGCTGCTGGTCATCACCTCCGGCCGCGGCGGCATCGACCTGTCCGTGGGCGCGAACGTCTCGCTGACCAGCATGGTCTTCGGGTTCGGCTACGGCGAGTGGGGCTGGCCGCTGTGGCTGGCCATCCTGCTCGCCGCGGCCGTCGGCGGGCTGCTCGGGGCGGTCAACGGGTTCCTGGTGGCCTACGTCGGCTACCCCGCCCTCATCACCACCCTCGCCACCTACTACGCGTTCTCCTCGCTGGCCATCGTGGTCAACGCCCAGCAGCCGATCAGCACACCGCCGATCCAGCAGCTGTACTCCACGGCGCAGTCGGTGTCGGTCCTCGGGCTGCCGGTGCCCCTGGGGACCCTCACGTTCCTCGTCCCGACGGCCGTGGTGGTCTGGGTGCTCCTGAACCGCACCACCTACGGACGCCGGCTCTACGCGATCGGCACCAACGACGTCGCGGCGCAGTGGACGGGGATCGACGTCCGGCGCTCCCGGTTCACCGCCTACCTGCTCGCGGGAGTCGTCTCGGGGCTGGTGGCGGTGGTGACCGTGGCCCAGTTCGCCTCCGCCCGCCCGGACGCCGGCACCGCCGGCAACGGCATGGCCCTGCCGGCGATCACCATCGCGGTGCTCGGCGGGGTCGCGATCACCGGCGGCATCGGCCGGGTCGCGGGGGTCGTGCTCGCCACCCTGCTGGTGGTGTGGCTCAACGCCGGGATCCTCCTGGCCGTACCCGGCAACGCCGGCACCCAGTTCCAGCTCTTCGCACTCGGCGCCGTCCTGGTCTTCGCCGCCCTCCTCAACGGCCTGACGACCCGGCGCTACGGAGCCCGCTAGGAGAACCTCATGGCCATCACCCACGGCATCCACGCGCTGGTGTGGACGGGAAGCTGGACCGCCGAGGAGGCGCGCCACGCCATCGCCTCGTCCCGGGAGGCCGGCTACGACCTCATCGAGATCGCCCCGATCGACCCGACCACGTTCGACCCGGCCATGACCGCGCGCCTGCTGGAGGAGCACGGCATGCGGGTGAGCGCGTCGCTGGGGCTCAGCGAGGACACCGACGTGTCCAGCGAGGACCCCGAGGTCGTCGCGCGCGGCCGGGCGCGGCTGGCCCGAGCCCTCAGCGTGCTGCGCGACAGCGGCGGGGACGTGCTGTGCGGCGTCCTGTACTCGAAGCTCGGCAAGTACGCCGGCCCGGCCACCGAACGCGGACGGGCCAACTCGCAGGAGACGATCGCCTGGCTCGCCGACGAGGCGGCGGCGTCGGGGATCACGCTCGCCCTCGAGTTCTGCAACCGGTACGAGACCAACGTCATCAACACGACCCAGGAGACCCTGGACTTCATCGCCGCGGTGGACCGGCCGAACGTGATGGCGCACCTGGACACCTACCACATGAACATCGAGGAGCACTCCTTCGCCGAGGCGGTGCGTGCGGCCGCGGCGGCCGGGCGGCTCGGCTACGTGCACGTGGGCGAGTCCCACCGGGGCGCCCTGGGCACCGGCTCGATCCCCTGGGCGGAGTTCTTCGGCGCGCTCACCGAGGTCGGCTACGACGGCATCGTGACGTTCGAGTCGTTCTCCTCGGAGGTCGTGCACCGGACCCTGTCCAACGACCTGGCCATCTGGCGCAACCTGTGGACCGACAACGCCACGCTCGCCCGCGACGCCCTCGCCTTCAGCAAGGCGGGACTCCGGACAGCCGCCGAGCGGGCACCCGCGGCCGGTGTCGCAGGGTCGGACCGGAGTGGTGTCTGAGACGATGCCGAGTCGTCACCACCCGTGACCGCCACCGCCGACGAGGAGGAACCCTGCGCGCGAGCATCCGCGACGTCGCCGGTCGGGCCGGGGTGTCGGTCGGCACGGTGAGCAACGTGCTCAACCGGCCCGACCTGGTCAGCGATGCCACCCGCCGCAAGGTCCAGCAGGCGATCGCGGAGCTGGGCTTCGTGCGCAACGAGTCCGCCCGCCAGCTCCGGGCCGGCTCCAGCCGCACCGTCGGCCTCGTGGTCCTCGACATCACCAACCCGTTCTTCACCGACGTCGCCCGGGGGGTGGAGGACGTCGTCAACGCGGCCGGTCTCGCGCTGATCCTGTGCAACTCCGACGACCGGCCGGAGAAGGAGGCCGCACACCTCGCCGTGCTGGCCGAGCAGCGCGTCCAGGGGGTGCTCATCACCCCGACCGCCGAGCTGACCCCGGACCTGGAGGCGTTGCGCGCCCGCGGCGTCCCGGTGGTGCTGCTCGACCGGCGCGCGCCCGGGCCGGACCAGTGCGCCGTCGCCGTCGACGACGTCCTGGGTGGCCGGCTGGCCGCCGGGCACCTGCTCGAGCGGGGCCACCGCCGGATCGCCTTCGTGGGCGGCCACTCCGACCTGCCCCAGGTGCAGGAGCGCCACGCCGGGGTGGAGAGCGCCCTGCGGGAGTCGCCGGGCGCCGAGCTCACCGTGCTCTCCCCGGCCGAGCTCACCGTCGCGGGCGGCCGGGAGGCCGCCGGCCGGGTGGTCGGCATCCCGGTCACCCGGCGGCCGACGGCGGCCATCTGCGCCAACGACCTGCTCGCCCTCGGACTGCTGCAGGGGATGGTCCGGCACGGCGTCCGGGTGCCGGACGAGTTCGCGATCGTCGGCTACGACGACATCGAGTTCGCCGCCGCGGCCGCCGTCCCGCTGAGCTCGGTGCGCAAGCCCCGGCAGGAGCTCGGCCGGCGGGCGGCGGAGCTGCTCCTGGACGAGGGACGGGAGGGGCACCGCCACGAGCAACCGGTGTTCGCACCGGAGCTGGTGGTCCGGGAGTCGAGCATGACCCGCCGGGACCCCGCGGCCGATCGGCAGGGGCAGCGGTGAGGCCCGCGCCCTCCTCCGCCCGCCCGCTCGGCACCCCGGCTCGGGGCTGACCCGCGCGGAGGTCCGGCCGTGGACCCGCACAGGCCCGTCACCTCGACGCGGCGCCGAGGAGCTTGCCGGCGATGCGGGTGAGCTGGTCGACCTCGTCGGACGTGAGCCGGTCGAACACCAGCCGGCGGACCTCGGCGACGTGCCCCGGGGCGACCTGCTCGAGCACCGCCCGACCGGCAGGGGTGAGCCGGGTGAGCTGGCCCCGCCGGTCCGTGGCGGCCGGGCAGCGGGCGACCCAGCCGCGGTCCTCCAGTGCGGCGACGGCGTGCGAGAGCCGGCTGGGCGAGACGGCGGTGAGTCCGGCCAGCTCGCTCATCCGCAGGTGCTCCTCACGGGCCTGGGAGAGCATGGCGAGGATCTGGTAGTAGACGTGGCCGATGCCGGCGTCCTCGCGCAGCTGCCCGTCCAGCCGCTGCGGCAGCAGGGTCACCAGCCGGACCAGCGGCAGCCAGGCTGCCATCTCCGCCTCGTCCAGCCAGCGCGGCCCGCCGTCGCCCGAGGGGACGGCGACGCCGGTGGTCGTGGGAGCGTCCGTCGTGCTCACGCCGCCTGGAAGGACCGCCGCGAGAGGCCGACGCCGTAGCCGTCGAGGGTCGTGACCACCGGCGCCGTCGGGTCGGTGGCCGCGCCGAGGGTGACGAACAGCGGCGTGAAGTGCTCCACGGTGGGGTGGGCGTAGGGCATCCCCGGGGCGGCGGTGCGGAAGCGGGTGAGCTCGGCGACGTCGCCGCGGGCCAGCGCGTCGGCGGCCCAGGCGTCGAAGTCGGCCGACCAGCCGGGCACCCTGTTCTCCAGGAACATCTCCCGGGTCAGGAACGGCAGGCCGTGGGTCATGTGGCCCGAGCCGACGACCAGCACGCCCTGTTCGCGCAGCGACCGCAGCCGCTCACCGAGGGCCAGCAGCGCGTCGGGGTCCTCGGTGGGCAGGCTCAGCTGCAACACCGGGACGTCGGCCGCCGGGTACATGATCTTCAGCGGCACCCAGGCGCCGTGGTCCAGGCCGCGGCGGGCGTGCTGGTGCACCTGCTCGGTGTCCGGCACGAGACCGACGACCTGCCGGGCCAGCTCGCCGGCGTCGGGGGTGTCGTAGCGGAACGTGTGGTAGAGCGGGTCGAAGCCGCCGAAGTCGTAGACCAGCTCGCTGGGCCGGGCGGCGCTCACCGACAGCGGCGCGGACTCCCAGTGCGCGCTCACGACGAGGATCGCCCTGGGCTTGGGCAGTGCGCGGGCCCAGTCGTGCAGCGGGTCGAGCCACTCGGGGCTCTGGAAGGGCATCGGCCCGCCGCCGTGGGAGAGGTAGAGGCTGGGCAGCGGCCCGTCCTCCGGCGTCCAGACGCGGTGCGGGGCGGCGGCCTCGAGAGCAGCGGCGCGCCGCAGGTGGACGGCGAACGGGTGCGTGGCCGGGATGCGCGCGTCGGCGACGGCGGTCGTGGTGGGGGCGGGCGTGGTCATGCGGACTCCTCGGGAGGCGTGGTGGTGAGGGTCGGGGCGCCGGCGTCGCGCACCCACCGCACGGTGAGGGCCTCGCGCTGGGCGAAACGCTCCAGGTGACTGCCGAGCACGTGCTCGACCCGCGCGACGGACTCCTCGTCGTCGCCGGCGGCCTCCAGGGTCAGCACGCCCTCGCCGACGACGATGCCGGCGGTGGCCGCGCCGATCACCGCGGTCGCCGGCGTGGTGACGGCGTCACCGGTGAAGACGAGCTTGCGGCCCAGGTGCGCGACCAGTTGCTTGGCGTAGCGGGCCGGGGCGCCGGTGGCCACGTCGGCCCGGGAACCGATCCTCCGGTCCAGCCCGGCGGTGCGGTCCACCGGCGTCTCGCCCGGCGTGGGGTGCGCTGCCGCAGTGCCGTTCATCGGCCCTCCTGATATTTGAAGTCTCAAGCAATGGCCACCGTACGCCGAAAAGCTTGAGGCTTCAAGTACCTGGGTGGTGCGTGATCCGCGAGCCGTCGTCCCCGGTGCACCGGGCACACACGGGACACCCCGATCGGGCACCCGGTCGGGCCAGGATGCCCGGCCATGAAGTACGTGATGACCTACCGGGCGGTCGAGGACTTCCTGCCGCTGGCCCAGGAGAACTACCCGGCGCACTCGGCGCGGGTCGAGGAGTTCGCCCGGCGCGGGGACCTGCTGATGGTCGGGACCTTCGACGAGCCGATGAACGGCGAGGCCATGGGCGTCTTCGCCACCCGTGAGGCCGCCGAGGAGTTCGTCGCCGGCGATCCGTTCGTGGTGAACGGCGTGGTCGCCAGCTGGGCGGTGCGCCCGTGGAACGAGGTGCTGCAGCCCTGACCGGTCACCCGGACGGGTGACGGGCCTCCGCACGGACGACGCCGTCGTTCCCGACCTGCCGTTGAGGACGTGTCCGGTCCACGACGGAGGAGGTGCACGGTGCGGGTGTCGTTCCTGGTCTACGGCGTGCTCTACGTCGTCGTCGAGATCGTCGGTGCCCAGATCGAGGCGATCGGCTGGCCGCAGCTGACCGCGCTCGACGTCGCGACCGCGGTGGCCAACGCCTGCCTGACCGTGGCCGTCGGCATCGCCGTCCTGGTCGGCGCGGACGTCGGCGGTCGCCGCTGGCACCGCTCGATGCTGGCCTGGCGCGAGGAGCGCGCGCGGCTCGCCGCGGAGTCGTGGGACGAGCCCGGGACCATCACCGTGTCCTCCTGGCGGCCGGAGCCGCTGGCGCTGCCGGCCGGCCGCTCCTGGGAGCCCGTACCCGGCGGGGACTACGCCGTCCCGTCGCGCGGCCGCCCCTTCCCCGAGGACCCCGGCCGGCTGCTCTGACGGCGGTTGCGGGCTCAGTCCGCGAGCACCGCGGCCTCCAGGCCCAGGTCGTGGACGGCGGCCGCGGCGGCGCCGCCCCGGCGGATCGCCTCGGCCAGCAACACGGCGTCCGCCGGGGTGGGCCGCGGGCCCGCGCCGGCGACCACCCGCCGCACCTGGTCGGCCGGGGCGCCCACGACGTCCGGGCGCAGGTGCACCCGGCCCTCCAGCCCGAGTCGCTCGGCGAGGTCGGCGTCCAGGTCGGCCTCGGCGAGGTCCTCGACGTCGAGCAGGACGATCGGGTCGGTGGAGGGCGTGGCGGTCATGGCGGAGTCCGTTCCGTTCGAGGCCGGGTCCGTCCCGGCAGGAACGACAATCCGGCCCGCTCCGCAGCCCCCCGACGAGAGAGCCGCACGATTCCCGCAAGATCCGGCCGACGCCCCAGGGCCCCGCGGACCCCGTTCGACCGCTAGGGTCGTCGCCGTCGGGAAGGCCCTGCGCACTGGCAGGACCCCGATGCACCACCTCAGCTAGGAGCGAGCAATGCCCGAAGGAACTGTCAAGTGGTTCAACGCGGAGAAGGGGTTCGGCTTCGCCACCCCTGACGGTGGCGGACCGGATGTGTTCGTCCACTACTCGGCCATCCAGACCAGCGGGTACCGCTCGCTCGATGAAGGCCAGCGGATCTCGTTCGACATCGAGCAGGGCCAGAAGGGCCCGCAGGCGGCGAACGTCAACCCGCTCTGATCGACCGATCAGCACCGCGCCCCCGTCCGGCTCAGCCGGGCGGGGGCGCCGTCGTTTCCCGGGACTAGCGGGCCCGGGGCACGTACCCCCCGATGAGTGCCGACATCAGCAGCGCGCCGGCGTCCGGACCGACCGCCGCCGCGGCGTCGGCGAACGCCCGCCACCGGTCCCGCTCCACGTCGGTCGGCGCGTTCTCCGCCCGGGCGCCGAGCTGCTCGAGCAGCCGGTCCCACTCCCCCTGCGGCGTCGGCCAGAGCCCGGCCAGCCGCCGGGCCTCGGCCGAGATCCCGGTGAACCGCACGATCTCGCCCGCGTAGTTCGTCAGCGCCTCGACGTAGCCCGTCGACACCAGCGCCCGCGCCGCCGCGGTCACCTCCGGCTTGGGCAGCCCGCTGGCCGGCACCACCTGGCCCAGGTAGGGGTTGCCGCCGTACTCGGGGCCGTCGACCAGCCGGGCGATCGCGCGCAGCACCGGCAGGTCGCGGGTGAACCAGACGTCGTCGAGGAGCTCGGGCACCCGTGCAGTCTCCGCCGCACGCGGCGGCGCCCCGCCACCCGGGTCAGGGGGTGGCGGGGCGCCCGGCGAGGTGCTGGAACGGTCCCCCTCCAGGGACCCACGCCGAGCTTGCGAGGTGTGGGGGCAAGGGGGTCCTTGTTCAGTCGCGGGCCCCGGTCAGCTCCGGCCGGCGGGCCAGGATGATCCCCAGGGCGACGTAGCCGACCACCAGGTGGAGGGCGCCGGCAGCACCGCCCACCGCGTTGCCGAACACGGCGTTGACCGGGACGACGACCGGCGCCCAGCTCTCGGCGACGGCCGGCCAGAACCGCGCCGCGCCCCGCCAGCGGCCGGCGATCGCGATCCGGACGCCGATGGCGGCCATGCCGAGCATCGACAGCGGCCAGAAGGCGTCCAGCAGCAGGAACCAGGTCGCGTCGTCGTACTGGCGCAGGAAGATCCAGGTGGCCGTCGACAGGATGGCCAGGCCGAGCAGCACGTGCTCGGTGTGCAGGGCTGAGCGGGCCAGCCGTCCGGTGCCGACGGCCCCGGTGCGCAGCTGCAGGGTGACCAGCGCGACCAGGCCGAGCTGGAACAGCAGCGAGGTCAGGTTGTAGACCGTGTCCCCCCAGCCCGGGTCGGGGTTCGGGCCGAAGAGGAGCAGGCCGGCCGCCCACGCTGCGGAGCCGGCGGCCACCGCCACGCCGGTGAGCCGGGCCTGCCGGGTCGAGACGGTGGGCCGCGACCCGGCCGACGCCGGCGGGGCCGCGCCCAGGTCGGTGCGGGCGGTGGCGGGGGTGGTGCTGAGGGACATCTGGTCTCCCTGGTCGAGATCGCGGTGCCCTGTGCACCGCCTGGGAGAACCGTCTCGGGGCGCCGTCCCGGGCAGCCAGGGCGCGGCGCCCTCGATCCGGTCCCGTCGCCGTCCCGGGCGACACGGGACACCTGCCCCGTGACGGCCGGGACGCCGGTCGGCCAGGATCCCCGCGTGCACACAGGCGTGCCGGTGGCCGACCGGACCCGACCCGCACCGGGGGCGGCTCCCCCGGTGCCGCCCGGACGCCCGGGGGCGGGGCTGCGGCTGACCGGCTGGCTGCTGGTCGCCGTCACGGTGGGCGCCGCGGTGGGCGCCGCCGTCCTCGACGTGCTCACGCCCGCCGCCGCGCGTGAGGCCGCGGCCGCCACGCCGGGCTGGGTCATCGGCCTGCCCGGGGTCGGCCTGGCGGTGCCGGCCGCGCTGCTGCTGCGCCGCGCCCCGCGCAACGCCGTGTCCTGGGTGGTCGGCGGCACGGGCCTGCTGTGGGCGCTCGACGGCGTCGCCCAGTCCTGGCTCACCCTCGCGCTGCAGTACGACCCGCCGCTGCCGGGCGGGACGGCGTCCTTCTGGTTCGTCAACCGGTTCGGCGCGTGGCTGCTGCTCGGGTTGCCGCTGCTGCTCCTGCTGTACCCCGACGGGCGGCTGCCGGCCGGGCGCTGGCGTCCCGTGGCGGTGCTGAGCCTGGTCTCCACCGCGCTGCTGCCGACGCTGCTCCTGGTCGTGCCGTCGGCGATCGCCGACGCCCGGGCCGGCTCGCCGACGCCGGAGATCTACCGCTCGCTCGACCTGGACCCGACCAGCCTGCCCCTGCCGGGAGCCGTCGCCCTGCCGCTGCTGCGGCTGGCCTTCCCGGCAGCGCTGCTCGGCGTGGTCGTCCCCGTCGTCGCCGTCGTGGCGCGGTACCGCCGGGCCGGCGGTGAGGAGCGGCGGCGGATGCGCTGGCTGCTGTGGGCGGCGGTGGTCGACCTGCTGGTCATGGTGGCGACGCTGTTCGTGCCCGGCGACGAGGCCTCGTTCGCGTTGTCGGTCGCGGTCACGCTCACCGGCGCGGCCATCGCCGTCGGCATCCTGCGGCCGCGGGCGGTCGACATCGACCGGCTGCTCGGCGGCACCCTCGTCTACGGCGCGCTGGGCGTCGGCGTCGTCCTGCTCGACCTCGCCGTGCTCGCCGCGGCCGGCGCGCTGCTCGGCGACGACTTCGGCGAGCGGGACGCCACGCTGCTCACCCTGCTGCTCGTCGCCGGGCTGTACGTACCGCTGCGGGCGCCGCTGTGGCGGCTGGTGCGCCGGTGGGTGCTCGGCGAGCGGGAGGACCCCTACCGGGTCGTGTCCGGGCTCGCCGAGCGCCTGGAGCGCTCCGACGGCGCGGAGGAGCAGCTGATGGCGGTCGCCGCGGGCGTCGCCGAGGCGTTCCGCTCCCCCTACGTCGGCGTGGAGGTCGACCAGGCCGACGGCCGGCAGCTGCTCGCCGAGTCCGGACGCCGGCCCGCCGCGGTGCGCTCGCTGCCGATCGCCTACCGCGGCGAGGAGGTCGGCCGGCTGCTGCTGCCGAGGGACGGCGTCCGCGCGCAGCTGGTCACCCGCGACGAGCGGCTGCTGGCCGACGTCGTCCGGCAGGCCGCCGCGGCCGCCCGGGCCGGCGCCCTCGCCGCCGAGCTGCAGGCCAGCCGCGAGCAGCTCGTGGCCGCGCGGGAGGAGGAGCGCCGCCGGCTGCGCCGGGACCTGCACGACGGGCTCGGGCCCACCCTCGGCGCGGTCGTGCTGCGGATCGACACCGCGCGCAACCTCGCCGCCACCCGTCCGGAGGAGTCCGACCGGCTGCTGCGCCAGGTGCGCGACGACGTCTCCGCCGCGCTGACCGACCTGCGCCGCCTGGTGCACGACCTGCGCCCCCCGGCCCTCGACGACCTCGGGCTGGCCGGCGCGGTGCACCAGCAGGCCGAGCGGCTGCTCGCGCCCCGGGTCGCGGTCACGGTGGACGCCGAGGACACCCCGGACCTGCCCGCCGCGGTGGAGGTCGCCGCGTACCGCATCGCCTCCGAGGCGCTGGCCAACGTGGTCAAGCACGCGTCGGCCACGCGGGTGCGGGTGACGCTGGCCTGCGACGACGACGGCGCGCTGGTGGTCACGGTCGCCGACGACGGTGTCGGCATCGCGCCGGGCGCCCCGGCCGGCGTCGGGCTGGTCTCCCTGCGCGAGCGGGCCGCGGAGCTCGGCGGCCGGGCCGCGGTCGAGTGCCCGGCGAGCGGCGGCACGGTGGTGCGCGCGGTGCTGCCCACGGACGGAGGGGGAAGACATGGCTGAGCCCGAGGAGCCGCTGCGGGTGCTGGTCGTCGACGACCACCCGGTCTACCGCGACGGGCTGGCCGTGCTGCTCGGCTCGGTGCCCGGGCTGGCCGTCGTCGGCACCGCGGCGGACGGCGCCGCCGCGGTCGCCCTCGCCCGCGAGGAACAGCCCGACGTCGTGGTGATGGACGTGTCGATGCCGGTCCTCGACGGGATCGAGGCCACCCGCCGGATCACCGGCGAGTCGCCGTCCGTCGGGGTCGTCGTCCTGACCATGAGCGAGGACGACGGGACGGTGTTCGCCGCCGTCCGCGCCGGTGCCCGCGGCTACCTGCTCAAGGGCGCCGACCAGGAGGAGGTGGTCCGCGCGATCACCACGGTCGCCGGTGGCGGGGCGGTGTTCGGGGCCGCGCTGGCGCGGCGGATCGCGGAGTTCTTCGCCGCCGGGCCGAGCGGGCCGGAGACCGCCTTCCCGCAGCTGACCGCCCGCGAGCGGGAGGTCCTCGACCTGGTCGCCGCCGGGCGGTCCAACGCCCAGATCGCCGCCGCGCTGTACCTGTCGCCGAAGACGGTGCGCAACAACGTCTCCAACGTGCTGACGAAGCTGCAGGTCACCGACCGGGCGCAGGCCATCGTGCGGGCGCGGGAGGCGGGGCTGGGGCGGTGACCGGGGTGGCGGTCCCCTCGTACCGTTGAGCGCATGACGACGTCCGCGCAGAACCAGCCGAAGGTCAGCAAGAGCGACGAGGAGTGGCGGGCGCAGCTGTCGCCCGAGGAGTACGCCGTCCTCCGCCAGGCCGGCACCGAGCGGCCGTGGACCGGGGAGTACGTCGACACGAAGGCGCAGGGCGTGTACAGCTGCCGCGCCTGCGGGGCCGAGCTGTTCCGGTCGGAGACGAAGTTCGACTCGCACTGCGGCTGGCCGTCGTTCTACGAGCCGTCGTCCGCCGACAACGTGGTGCTCCGCGAGGACCGCAGCCACGGGATGGTGCGCACCGAGGTCCTCTGCGGCACCTGCCACAGCCACCTCGGCCACGTCTTCGAGGACGCCCCGCAGACGCCGACGGGCGACCGGTACTGCATCAACAGCGTGTCGATCCGGCTGGAGCCCGCGACGGCATCGTGACCCCCCGGGTCACCCCGCGGCCGGGTGCCGTGCCGCGGGGCGCTGAGCCGTTCCGCGGCCCGCGTCGGGAGGCCTCCGCCCCCCGCGACGCGGGCCGCCGCGCGCTCAGGGCAGGTCGGCGACCAGCTCGGCGACGGGCTTGCGGACGCCGGTGTAGAACGGCACCTCCTCGCGGACGTGCCGCCGGGCGGTCGAGGCCCGCAGCTCGCGCATGAGGTCGACGATGCGGTACAGCTCGTCGGCCTCGAAGGCGAGCATCCACTCGTAGTCGCCGAGGGCGAACGAGGCGACGGTGTTGGCGCGGACGTCGGCGTACCCGCGCGCCATCCGGCCGTGCTCGGCGAGCATGGCGCGGCGCTCCTCGTCGGGCAGCAGGTACCACTCGTAGGACCGCACGAACGGGTAGACGCACACGTAGCGGCGCGGCTCCTCGTCGGCGAGGAACGCCGGGATGTGGCTGCGGTTGAACTCGGCCGGCCGGTGCAGCGCCATCTGCGACCACACGGGCTCGAGGTGCCGGCCCAGCGCGGTGCGGCGCAGCCGGGTGTAGGCCTCCTGCAGCGCCTCGGGGGTCGAGGAGTGCCACCAGACCATGAGGTCGGCGTCGGCCCGCAGGCCGCTCACGTCGTAGGTCCCGCGGACGACGACGTCCTTGCCGGCGAGCTCGTCGAGCAGCCCCTGCACCTCGTCGGCGACGGTGGTGCGCGGCTCCTCGCCCAGCGGTCGGACCAGCCGGAACACCGACCACATCGTGTAGCGGATGGTGGCGTTCAACTCGTTCGCCCGCTTGCCGATGCTGCGCTGGTCGGTCTGCTCGCTCATGTCCCCATCATCCCCCGCGGGGCGCGGCGACCGCCGCCCGCCCGACGGTGGGTGGGCGGCGGTGGCGTCAGCGGGAGGCCGGGCCGGTCTCCCGCAGGTCGCGGACGGGCCCGGTGTGGGCGTCGCGGCAGTCGCTGCACGCGGCCATCCACACGTGGTGCCGCAGGCATCGGGCGGGGTGGGCAACGGATCGGACAGGGTGGTGCACAGAACTCACTCGAGTCTCAACGCCGCCGGCCCGGCTCTCATGCCGCGGCCGGCGGTGGCGTCCACCACGCCTCGCGGCAGCAGCCGGCCGGGCTCACCGGAGGCGCACCCGCTCCTTGGTGAGCTCGGCCACCGACGTCACCCCGGTCAGCTGCATGGCCGTGATCATCTCCCGCCGGAGGATCTCCAGGACCCGGTCGACCCCGGCCTCTCCCCCGGCCATCAGGCCGTAGAGGTAGGCCCGGCCGACCAGTACCGCGCGGGCGCCCAGGGCGACGGCGGCCATGATGTCCGACCCGGAGAGGACCCCGCCGTCGACGTAGACCTCGGCCCGGTCCCCGATCGACTCGGCGATGGCCGGCAGCTGCTCCAGCGGGGTCGGCGACTGGTCGAGCTGGCGGCCGCCGTGGTTGGAGACGACGACGCCGTCGGCGCCGGCGTCCACGGCCGCGACCGCGTCGTCCACCGTGAGCAGGCCCTTGACGATCAGCGGGCCGGACCACTGCTCGCGCAGCCACCGGACGTCGGCCAGGGTGGCGCTCGGGTCGAACACCTGGCTGGCGAGGTCGGAGACCGTCCCGGCGAACGAGTTCAGCGAGGCGAACTCCAGGGGCTCGGTGGTCAGCAGGTCCACCCACCACGACGGGTGCCGGGCGCCGTCGAGGATCGTCCGGGCGGTCAGCGCCGGCGGGATCGTCATCCCGTTGCGCACGTCGCGCAGCCGCAGACCGCCCACCGGGGTGTCCACGGTCAGGACCAGGGCCTCGTAGCCGCTCTCGGCCGCGCGCCGGACGAGCTCGGTGCTCGCGGCACGGTCGCGCCACAGGTAGAGCTGGAACCAGCGCCGCGCGTCCGGCGCCTCGGCGGCCAGCCGCTCCGGCGACGTCGTCCCCATGGTGGACAGGGCGTACGGCACCCCGGCCCGGGCCGCGGCGCGTGCCACGGCGGGCTCGCCCTGGTGGTTCATCATCCGCGTGAAGCCGGTCGGCGCCAGGACCAGGGGCAGGGCGGCGGGCCGGCCCAGGACGGTGGTCGAGACGTCGACCGAGGAGACGTCACGCAGCACGCTCGGCAGGAACTCGACCCGGTCGAACGCGCTGCGGGAGCGGCGGAGGCTGACCTCGCGACCCGCCCCGCCGTCGGTGTAGTCGAACACCGCCCGGGGGACGCGCCGCCTGGCCTGCTCCCGCAGGTCCTCCACCGACGCGGCCCGGCGCAGTCGCCGGCCCGTCCGGTCCAGGGTGATCGGCTGCACCTGCAGGAGGGGCCGGAACTCCGACCACCGCGGCAACCGGCGCTGTGTCATGAGGGGTTCCTCCACCGTGCGAGCGAGAAGGGGAAGAGGCCCCATGGTGCCGCCGGAGCCCGTCGCGCGCCCCTCCTCGCCGCGCGGCAGTGCGTCGACCGACCCCTCCGGGCGCCGCAGCGGCCGACGGCTCAGAGCAGCGCGTCGACCGCGTGGTGGGCGTCGCGGATGCACGCCGGCACACCGACGCCGCGGAACGCCGCACCGGCGACGGCCAGTCCCGGCACCGCGCTGACGGCCGCGCGGACGGCGTCCACCCGGTCCTGGTGGCCGACCAGGTACTGCGGCAGCCCGCCGCCCCAGCGGACGACGCGGGTGGCGACCGGCTCGGGCCGGGACAGCCGCAGCAGGTCGGCGACGTCGGCGACCACGGCGGCGACCAGGTCGTCGTCGTCCCGTTGGAGCTCGCGCTCGTCGCGGAACCGGCCGACCGACGAGCGCACGAGCAGGTGCCCGCCGTCCAGGTGCGGCCACTTGCGCGAGGAGACGGTGACCCCCTTGACCAGCCGGCCGGTCACCGGCGGCACCAGCAGCCCGGACCCGGCGGCCACCTCCTGCGCCGGGAAGGCCATGGCGACGACCGCCATCGACGCGTACGGGATGCCCTGCAGCGGCTCCACCGCGCCGGGCGCGACCCCGGCCAGCAGCCGGGCGGCCTTCGGCGCCGGCGCGGTCACCAGGACGGCGTCCGCGCTCAGCCGCTCGGGGGCGTTCACCCGGCCGATCGAGAGCTCGAAGCCCGACGGCGTCCGCACCAGGCCGTGCGCCGGCGTGCGCAGCCGGACCTCGGCGCCCGAGGCCGCGACCAGGGCGGCGGGCAGCGAGCCGATGCCCTCGGCCACGGTCACGAACACCGGGCTGCCCGCGTCGAAGCGGCTGCGGGCACCGGCGTCGCGGGCAGCGGCGGCCGCGCCCAGCACTGAGCCGGCGGCGGCCAGGTGCGCGGCCAGCTGCGGCATGGTGGCCCTCAGCGACAGCTCGTCGGCCCGCCCGGCGTAGACCCCGCCCAGCAGCGGCTCGACCAGCCGGTCGACGACCTCGTCGCCGAGCCGGGCACGCAGCAGGGCGCCGACCGGGACGTCGCCGTCCAGGGCCAGCAGCGGCAGGTCGGCCTCGGCGGCCACCCGCGCCACGCCGGCCGGGGTGAGGACGCCGTCGAGCCCCTCCGCCGACGCCGGGACGCCGAGCACGGTGCCGGCCGGCAGCGGGAACCGGCCGTCGGGCAGCACCACCGACGCCTGCGTGGTGGCCGGGGCGACCAGCCGGTCGGCCAGGCCGAGCCGCTCGACCAGCTGCACCGCCTCGGGCACCCGCGCGAGCACGGCCTCGGGGCCGGTGTCGTACCAGTGCCCGGCCAGCTCGACGCGGTCGAGCTTGCCGCCGATGCGGTCGCCGGCCTCGAGGACGACGACCTCGTCGTCCGGGCGCCGGCGGTGCCACTCGAACGCGGCGGCCAGGCCGGTGATGCCAGCACCGACGACGACCAGTCGGCGCCGGCTCATCGCGCGGTGAGCTCGTGCACCAGCTCGGCGACGTGCGTGAGCACGCCCGGGTCGGTCTCGGGCAGCACGCCGTGGCCGAGGTTGAACACGTGCCCGCGCGCGGCCCGGCCCTGCTCGACCACCCGGCGCACCTCGCGGTCGACGGTGGCGCGGTCGGCCAGCAGGACGGCGGGGTCGAGGTTGCCCTGCAGCGAGCGCTGCGGGCCCACCCGGCGGGCGGCCTCGTCCAGCGGCACCCGCCAGTCGACGCCGACGACGTCGGCCCCGGCGTCCCCGATCAGCGGCAGCAGCTCGCCGGTGCCGACGCCGAAGTGGATGCGCGGCACGTCCCGCCCGCCCAGCCCGTCGAACACCGCGCGCGAGTGCGGCTGCACCCGCTCGGCGTAGTCGGCCGCGGACAGGACGCCGGCCCAGGAGTCGAACAGCTGCACGGCCGAGGCGCCGGCGTCCACCTGGGTGTTCAGGAAGGTCGCCGCGGAGACCGCGAGCCGGTCGAGCAGCCGGCCCCACGCCGCGGGCTCGGCGTACATGAAGGCCTTGGTGCGGGCGTGCTCCTTGGAGGGACCGCCCTCGATCAGGTAGGTGGCGAGGGTGAACGGCGCGCCCGCGAACCCGATGAGCGGCGTCGCGCCCAGCTCGGCGACCAGCCGGCGGACGGCGGTCGCGAGGAAGGCCAGCCGGTCGGGCTCCAGCGGCGGCAGCGCGTCGACGTCGGCGACGGTGCGCACCGGCTGCGCCACCACCGGCCCGACCCCGGGCTTGATGTCGATGTCGACGCCGGCCACGACCAGGGGCAGCACGATGTCGGAGAAGAGGATCGCGGCGTCCACCCCGTGCCGGCGCACTGGCTGCAGGGTGATCTCGGTGACCAGGTCGGGGTCCTGGAAGGCCTCGAGCATCCGGGTGCCGGCCCGCAGCGCGCGGTACTCCGGCAGCGAGCGGCCGGCCTGGCGCATGAACCAGACGGGGGTGCGCCGCACCGGCAGGCCGCGGGCGGCGCGCACCAGGTCCGAGTCGGCGGGAGAGGACGCGGGGGTCGGCGCGGCGTCGGCAACAGCGGTCACGACGTCCCATCCTCCCAGAACCCGCGCGGCGCGTCGGCGGCACGGGGCGGTCAGGCGACCTACCCTGCGAACGTGGAGCCATCCAGCCTGGCCGGTGCCGGCCACGGCGCGGACCGACCCGGCGACGAGCCGCCGGCGGAGTTCCGTGCTGCCCTGGAGGCGCTGGCCGGCGTGACCGCCCGCCCCGAGATCGTCCTGGAGGCCATCCCCGCTCCCCAGCGGCTGGCACCCCACGCGTACGCCGTCGGCGCGCTGGTCACCGAGCCCGACGGCGACGAGGAGGTCGAGGTCGCCACCGGGCGGTTCATCGTGCTGTACGACCCGGCCGGCCACGAGTCCTGGGCGGGCACCACCCGCTGCGTCGGCTACCTGTCGGCCACCACCGACGAGCACATGGTGGACGACGCGATGTTCTCCGAGGTCGCCTGGAGCTGGCTGACCGACGCCCTCGAGCAGTGCGGCGCCGCGTCGCACGCCCTCGGCGGCACCGTCACCCGCACCGCCTCGACCCGGTTCGGCGAGCTCGCCGGCCCGGAGCACTCGGTCGACGTCGAGATCCGCGCCTCCTGGACGGCGGAGGACACCCACCTCGACCGGCACCTCACCGCGTGGCTGGACGTGCTGGGCAGCGCGGCCGGGCTGCCGCCGCCGGGCGTCCGGCTGCTGGGTCCCTCCGGCTCACAGAGCGAAGGCACTCCGTAACATCGGTGTCCCCGGGGTGTGCGACACCCCCGCGCCGGCGCCCCTCTCCCGGGGCCTCCTGCGGCCCCGCCGCGGAACCGCGCGCTGACCACGCTGTCGAGACGGGCGAGAAGGTGGACCAGCCCTGAGCACCCAGCCCATCCCGGCGCCGGACGACGAGCCGACTCTCCCCCCGGCGGTCCCGCTGCTCGCCCCGCGCGACGGGCTCCCCCCGGTCGTCGAGACCTCCACCGCGCTCGTCGAGTACGCCGAGGCGCTGGCCGCCGGCAGCGGCCCGGTCGCCGTCGACGCCGAGCGCGCCTCCGGCTACCGCTACGGCCAGCGGGCCTACCTGGTGCAGCTGCGCCGCGCCGGCGCCGGCACCGGGCTGATCGACCCCGTTCCGCTGCCGGACCTCTCGGTCGTGCAGTCGGCCATCGTGGACGCCGAGTGGGTGCTGCACGCGGCCAACCAGGACCTGCCCTGCCTGGCCGAGATCGGCCTGCTGCCGACGCGCGTCTTCGACACCGAGCTCGCCGCCCGGCTGGCCGGGCTGCCGCGGGTCGGGCTGGGCGCCGTCGTCGAGTCGCTGCTGGGGTACTCGCTGCAGAAGGGGCACTCGGCCGCCGACTGGAGCACCCGCCCGCTGCCCGAGGAGTGGCTGGTCTACGCCGCGCTGGACGTCGAGGTGCTCGTCGACCTGCGCGACGCGCTCGCCGCCATCCTCGAGGAGCAGGGCAAGACCGAGTGGGCACGGCAGGAGTTCGAGGCGATCCTCGCCGCCGGGCCGCCCGCGCCCAGGGTCGACCCGTGGCGGCGGACGTCGGGGGTGCACGGTCTGCGCAACCGCCGGCAGCTGGGCATGCTGCGCTCGCTGTGGCAGGCCCGCGACGAGCTGGCCCGCCGCCGGTGAACCGCTGGGCCGACCGCGACCCGGCCGCCGCCACCCGGCTGCAGGCCGCCCGCGCCGGGCTGGCCGAGCTGGCCGCCACGCACACCGTGCCGGTGGAGAACCTGCTCTCCCCCGACCTCGTGCGCCGGCTGATGTGGACCCCGCCCGAGCCGCGGGACGCCGACACCGTGGCCGCGACGCTGCGGGCCGGCGGCGCCCGCGAGTGGCAGATCGAGCTGACCCGGGACCTGCTCACCGCTGCCCTCGACCGCGCCTGAAGAAGGACCTGTCCTCCTCACCGCTCGCACGCTCGCGGCGCGCCTCTGGACGGGGCCGCGGCGAGCCTCCGCACGGGGCCGCCCGTGGGGGTTCTGGCGAGATCGGCGATCTCGCACGGTTGCGGGGGTCCAGACGTGCGAGACCGCCCATCTCGCCGTCCGGAGCTGCCCCCGGAGGGTGACGCGTCGTACTTGGTCCGCGGGTTACTGGCGGGTAACTTGAGCGGTGTCGCGCCGTCCGGCCGGCCCCGGACTCACCGCGGAGGTCCCATGTCCCGCCAGCTGCGTGAGGTCGTCTTCGTCGACGGCGTGCGCACCCCCTTCGGCAAGGCCGGTCCGAAGGGCGTCTACGCCGAGACCCGCGCCGACGACCTGGTCGTGCGCGTGATCCGCGAGCTCCTGCGCCGCAACCCGGCGCTGCC
>DASQXT010000425.1:0-21441 GCA_035639575.1 Geodermatophilus sp. | reverse complement strand
GTCGGCCTACGGCCCGCGCAGCGCGCTCGGCCTGGCCGCCCTGCTCGGCTACGGCGCCGCCCGCAGCTGAACACTCCGTCGCGCACCCGGCAGGTCCCGCCGCCGGCCCCGTCCAGAGGCTCGCCCCGAGCGTGCGAGGGGTGAGGAGGACGGGGCCCTTCTCCGGTGGGGGGCAGGAGGGTCCCTTCTCAGGCCGGGCCGACGAGGTCGGCGACGATCTCCGCCGACAGCGCGACCAGCGGCAGGCCGCCACCGGGGTGCGACGAGCCGCCGACGAGGAACAGCCCCGGCACGGGTGAGGCGTTGCCGGGGCGCAGGAACGCCGCGCGGGCGCCGTTGCTCGACGTCCCGTAGATGGAGCCGCCGACGCTGCGGGTGTCGCGCTCGAGGTCGGCCGGCGTCCGGGCGACGCACCAGCGCACCCGGTCGCGGACGTCGAGCCCGCGGCGGGCCATCACCTCGAGCACCCGCTGCGCGTACCGGTCGGCGAGGCCCGCGGCGTCCCAGTCCACCCCGCCGGCCGGGTCGTGACGCGGCGCGTTGACCAGCACGAACCACGACTCGCTGTCGTCGTCGGGGCGGGTCGCCGGGTCGTCGGGCGCGCTCACGTACACGGTCGGGTCGGCGACCGGCTGCGGGGCGCCGCGGTGCCGGCCGACGCCGAAGACCGCGTCGAACTCGGCGTCGTAGTCGCCGGGGAACAGCACGGTGTGGTGGGCCAGGCCCGGCGTCCGCCCGCGCAGCGCCAGGAGCAGCACGAACCCCGAGAGGGACGGCGTGCTGCAGGCCAGGTCGCGGCGCACCCGCCGGGTCGGGCGGGAGGCGGGCAGCAGGTCGGCGTACAGCGCCGCGGCGTCCGCACCGGAGACCACGACGTCGGCCCGCAGCACCTCGCCCCCGGTCAGCCGCACACCGGCGGCGCGGCCGCCCTCGACCAGCACCCGCTCGACGGCGGTCCCGGTGCGGACGACGGCGCCCCGCTCGACCGCCCGCGCCGCCACCGCCTCGCCCAGCCGCCGCAGCCCGCCGCGCACGTACCAGGACCCGAAGTGCTGCTCGACGTATGGCACGGTGGCCAGCACCGCCGGGGCGCGCCGCGGGTCGGAGCCGGAGTAGGTGGCGTAGCGGTCGAGCAGCGTGCGCAGCCGCGGGTCGCGCAGGTACGCCGTCCCCAGGCCGCGCAGCGTGCGCCACGGGGCGACCGTCGCGACGTCGGAGCCGCTGCGGGCCAGGCGGGCCAGCGTGGCCGCCCCGGCCAGCGGGGAGCGCAGGAACGGCTGCTCGGTGACCCGCCACATCCGGCCGGCCCGGGCCATCAGCGCCGACCACTGGGCGCCGGTCCCGGTCCCCAGCGCGGCGTCCAGCGCGCCGGGGACGGCCGCGGCGTCGCCCGGCACGGACAGCGGTGTCCCGTCGGCGAAGCGGTAGGCGACGGCGGGGTCCAGGCGCACCAGGTCGACGGCGTCCTCGAGCGGGCCGCCGGTGGCGGCGAACAGGTCGCGGTAGAGCTGGGGGAGGGTCACCAGGCTCGGCCCGGTGTCGAAGGCGTGCCCGTCGCAGGCGTACCAGCCGAGCTTGCCGCCGACCTGCGGAGCCTGCTCGAGCACCGTCACCGCGTGGCCCAGGGCGGCCAGCCGGGCCGCGGCCGCCAGGGCGCCGAGACCGGCGCCCACCACCGCCACCCGCGCCACGCCGCCACGGTACGGCGGGTGGGACGACGACCTGGGTGTGCAACCCCCGTTCCCCCGCTGGGGGGACGATCGTTTGCCGGAGAAGCGGGCCGGGGTAGGCGGTCGCCGTCCCGGTCGGTGCCACGGGAGGCGGCGGGGGAGGACGGGAGGGCTCGAGTGGGTACCCCGACGACACTCAGGCTCGTCGCAGCGCTCCTGGCGACGGCGACCCTGACCGGCTGCGCCGGGCTGGAGGACGACGACGTCCGGGGCGTCGCGAGTGCGTTCGAGGACCCGGCCGCCGCCCCCGCCGACCGGTGCGCGCTGCTCGCCCCGGCGACGCTGCAGACCCTCGAGTCCGACGAGTCCGCGTCCTGCGCCGACGTCATCGGGCAGGTCCCCCTGCTCGGGGGCGCGGTGGAGAGCGTGCAGGTCTGGGGCCGTGAGGCACAGGTCCGGCTCGAGGGGGACACGGTGTTCCTGACGGAGACGCCGACGGGCTGGCGGGTGACGGCCGCGGCCTGCGAGTCGCGCGGGGAGCTGCCCTACGACTGCGAGGTGGAGGGTCCGTGAGGGGCGTCCGCGGGGTCTTCCTCGCCTATCTGGTGGTGATCCTGCTCGGGATCGCCTACGTCGTGGCGCTGGGGCTGGTGGGACGGTGACCGCGCCCGGCTACGGCTTCCTCCGCGCCAACGCGCTGAGCCTGGTGTTCGGCGCGCTCTTCATCGCGACGCTGTTCGGCCAGGCGATCGCCGGGACCGCGGACTTCAACGCCCAGCAGCTGACCAACGGCCTGCCCACGGTGTCGTTCCTCGACTACGTCACCTCGTCGTCCTTCGGCGTCGACGTCATGGAGAACTGGCAGTCGGAGTACCTGCAGTTCTCCCTCTACGTCTTCGCCACCGTCTGGCTGGTGCAGCGCGGCTCCTCGGAGTCCAAGGAGCCGGCCCAGGAGGGCACCGAGTCCGACCGGGAGCAGCTGATCGGCCCGCACGCCGTCGAGGAGTCCCCTGCGTGGGCGCGCACCGGCGGGTGGCGGACGGCGCTGTTCTCCCGCTCGCTCGGCCTGCTCATGAGCGTGCTCTTCCTGCTGACCTGGGCCGCCTCCTCGGTGGCCGGCTGGGCGGCCTACAACGCCGAACAGCTGGGCCAGCGGCAGGACCCGGTCAGCTATGTCGGCTACCTGGGCGAGGCCGACTTCTGGGACCGGTCCTTCCAGAACTGGCAGTCCGAGATGCTGGCCGTCGGCTCGATGGCGATCTTCGCCGTCTACCTGCGCCAGCGCGGCTCGCCGGAGTCCAAGCCGGTGGGCGCCGCGCACGCCGACACCGGCCAGACCGGGTGAAGGACCCTGGCAGGCGGGGCGGGGTTCAGGCGGGGACGGCGAGGGCGAGGACGGCGAGGTCGTCGGCCTCGTAGCGGGAGTGGCGCAGCTGCTCCTCGACCGCGGCCGTGATCGCCCCGACGGTCGCCTCCGCGTCCCTGCAGCCCGCGGCGAGCACCCGGCGCAGCCCGTCCTCGCCGAACTGCACACCGGCGTCGTCACGTGCCTCGGTGACCCCGTCGGTGTAGAGCACCAGGGTCGACCCCGGCGGCAGCTGCACCTCGACCACCGGGACGTCGAGGTCCGCGGTGATGCCCAGCGGGCGGCCGGGCGCGCCGATCTCCCGCGGGCCGTCGGGGCAGGCGAGCACCGGCAGCGGGTGCCCGGCCACGCCGACGGTCGCGCGCACGCCGTCCGGGCCGGGGGAGAGCACCAGGCAGCAGGCGGTGACGAAGCGCAGCGGGCCGTCGGTCCGGGCGCGCAGCAGCGCCGCGTTCACGGCGCGCAGCACCTCGGCCGGGCCGGCGGTCGTCTCGGCCGCCGGGCTGGCCGCCGCCCGGGCGGTGTGCCGCGTCAGCGCGGTGACCGCCGCGGCCTCGGCGCCGGTGCCGCAGACGTCGGCGATGAGCACCAACCAGCGGCCGTCGGGCAATGGCATGACGTCGTAGGTGTCCCCGCCGACCAGCCCGGCACCGCCGCCCGGCCGGTAGCGGGCGGCCAGGTCGACGCCGCGGATGGCCGGCAGGTGCGAGGGCAGCAGGCTGCGCTGCAGCGTGTCGGCCAGCTGCCGGACCTCGGACTCGGCGCGCAGCCGGCCGAGGAACTGGCCGATCTGGCGACCGGCGTGGGCCAGCACGTCGAGCAGCTCGGCCGGCACCGGCCGCAGCTCGCGGGAGAACAGCTCGCACACCGCGAGCAGCTCGTCGCCGCGCACCACGGGGAAGGCGACGCCGGTGCGCAGCCCGTCGGCGCGGGCGGCGGAGAGCCGGGTGAGGCGGGGCTGCGCCCACAGGTCCTCGACGACGACGGGCTCGCGACGGGACCAGACCAGCCCGGGCAGCACCTCGCCGCGGCCGATGCGGTGGGCGTGGGAGGCCTCGTGCAGGGCCGGCGCCTCCGAGCCGGGGGCGGTCCAGGTGCCGACGTGGCGCAGCGACCGGCTGGCGCCGTCGGGCTCCCAGAGGGTGGCGGCGTCCCAGTCCAGCTCGGTGCACAGGGTCGACAGCAGGTCGCGGAAGGCGACGTCGGCGTCGGGCGCCTCGGTCAGCGCGGCGGTGACCCGCAGCGTCGCCGCCAGGTAGCGGCTGACCAGCAGCTGGCGCTCCAGGAGGATCGTGGTGCTCGCGTCGCGGAGGACGGCGACCACTCCCGCCGCCTCCGGCCCGGCGCCCTCCGGCGGCGGCACCATCGCCAGCGTGACGTCGACGGGGATCTCGTGGCCGTCGGCGTGCAACGCCGGCAGCTGGGTGGTGCGCCCGGCCAGCTCACCCTGCCCGGTGACCAGGAAGCGGGAGTAGTCGCTGTCGTGGCCGCGGCGGAAGCGCTCGGGCATGAGGACCTCCAGCGGCCGGCCCAGGACGGCGCTGGGCTCGTGGCCCAGCAGCACCCGTATGTGCGGGTTGACGTAGGTGATCCGGCCCCCGGCGTCGGCGACGACCACCGTGTCCGGCAGTGCGGTCAGCAGGGACGGCGCCGGGGCCGCGGCCTCGTGGTCGAACGCCATCCCCTCACCTCCAACCCAGGGTTGCCTCCCAGGGTCGCACACGTTCCGTCAGCGGCCCGGCACGGCCTGTCGACACATCGACACGGAACGGGGCCGTTGCGCTAGAACGCGTAGCGGATGCGCAGCCACGGCGCGTGCGCCGCGACGAGCTCCCGCACCCGGGTCACGCCGGCGCGCTTGACGTCGTTGCGGTAGCGCACGTTCCAGCTGCCGTTCTGGCTGCGCTTGGGCTGCTGCAGGTCCGGCCGCCAGAGCAACTCCTCGGCCCTGGGGTGCCAGCCGAGGTTGACCTGGTGCAGGTCGCGGTTGTGGGTGAGCAGGATGACCTCGGCGGCGGCCTGCGCCTTGGCCGCGGGGGAGAGCTCGTCGTCCAGCCGGCGCAGCAGCTGCGCCCAGTCGGCCTCCCAGCCCTCGCGCAGCACGACGGGGGAGAGGTTGAGGTGCACCTCGTAGCCGGCCTCGACGAAGTCGTCGACCGCGGCGATCCGCTCGGCGACCCGGCTGGTGCGGATGTCCAGCACCCTGGCGTCGTCCTCCGGCATCACCGAGAAGCGGATGCGGGTGCGGCCGCGCGGGTCGAGGTCGAGCAGTTGCCGGTTGACGTACTTGGTGGCGAAGGACGCCTTCGCCGTCGGCAGCCCGGCGAAGGTCGCCACCAGGTCGGCGACGTTGTCGCTGACCAGCGCGTCGACCGAGCAGTCGCTGTTCTCGCCGAGGTCGTAGACCCACGCCTCGGGATCGCACTGGTCGGGCTCGGTCTTGGGCCCCTGCCGGGCGACGTGCCGGCGCAGGTAGCCGGTGATCTGCTCGATGTTGGTGAAGACGGTGATCGGGTTGGCGTAACCCTTCTGCCGCGGCACGTAGCAGTAGGCGCAGGCCATGGCGCAGCCGTTGGCCGTCGAGGGGGCGATCCAGTTCGCCGAGCGGCCGTTGGGCCGGGCGGTCAGCGACTTCTTCACGCCGAGCACCAGCGTCTCGGACTTGACGCGCACCCAGCGCTCGACGTTGCCCTCGTTGCCGTGCAGCTCGGGGATCTTCCAGTGCGAGGGGACCTCGACCACCTCGGCACCGGGGAAGCGGGCCAGGACCTGCTGTCCGCGGGGTGAGGCCAGGGCGGCGGGCTCGGCGTAGACCTGGCGCACCTGCAGCAGGCGGGACAGGTCGGCGGGGGCGGACACGGGGGACGACGGAGCGGCGGGGCTTCCCACGCCGGGTACAGCACCGGGTGTCCGCGGGGTGTTCCTGCTGGTCGGCGCGTCGTGCGGGGCTCAGCAGCCGGCGGACGGCGAGGGCAGCGCGCCCGGGACGGGCCACAGCCGCGCGGGCACCGTGCCGATGAGGGTGGACGCCGGCACCGGGCCGAACGCGCGCGAGTCCACCGATCCGTCGCGGTTGTCGCTGAGCAGGAACAGCTGCCCCTCCGGCACGGTCACCGGGCCGAACCAGACGCCGTCGAGCCGGGCCGGGTCGATCGCCGGCTCGCAGACCGCCGTCCCGTCGACGACCAGCACGCCGTCCTCGATGGCCACCTCGTCGCCGCCCAGCGCCACCGCCCGCTTGACCAGCATCCCGTCGCCCAGCGGGTCGGTCACGGCGACGACGTCGCCGCGCTGCACCGGCCCCTGCCCGTGCCGCACCAGCAGCAGGTCACCGGGCGAGACGGTCGGCGTCATGCTGTCGGAGTCGACGTGCATCGGCTGCAGCGGCAGCAGGCCGGAGACCGCGGCCACGAGCAGCAGCGCCGTCCCGGCGGCGAGCCAGAGGACGGCGCCGCGCAGCCGCTGCCACGACCGACCGCCGGAGCCGGCTCCGGCGGTCGGCCCGGGGGCCGCCCCGGCACGGGGGGCCCGGTGCCGGGGGGAGCCGCCGCGGTCCCCGGTGCGGGGGTCACCGGGGACCGCGACGGCGGTTCGGGGGGCGGTCCTCACCCGAGGACGCCGGTGAGCCACAGCGCCCACGCGGTCCCGCCCAGGACCAGCAGCCCGTCGAGCGCCCGGCCCCGCCAGGACGCCGGCAGGAGGGCGGCCAGCGCGGCGACGGTGAGCAGCTCGGCGCCGACCACGACGGTGCCGACCGTCTCGGGGCCGTGCCGGCCGGTGGAGCCGGGGAGTCCGTCCATCGCCACCGGCCCGGAGGCGCCCAGCGGCATGCCCTGCGCGAACTCGACGCCGGTCACCGGGTCGACCGCCGTGGTGACCCGGCCGGGGACGTCGTGCGCGTGCCCACCGGTGGCCGTGTCGTGCACCGCGAACACGTCGAGCAGCCCGGTCGTGTGGGCGACGACGTAGAGAGCCAGCAGGCCGACGGTGCCGAGCAGCGCCATCGCCACCAGCTGCCGGCCCGCACGGGTGCCGGCCCACGCGCCGAGGACCAGCCAGGCGGCCAGCCCCGCCTGGACCAGCGCCGTGAACAGGAAGAAGCCGACCGCCAGCGAGCCCGCGGACAGGTGGTCGACCGCCGCGGCCACGTGCAGCCCGCCGGCCGTGGCCAGGCCCAGCGCCGCGGCCAGCTGCCACCAGGCGGTGCGGCGACGGACCCGCAGCACCACCCGCGGGGCTGCCGGTGCCGCAGCGACGGCGGTCACCGGTTCCGCCGGCGGGTCGGGGTGGCCGCCGCCGAGGTCGGTGCCGGAGCCGTGGTGGTGCTCGTGGTCACGCCGGGAGCGGGAGCCGACGTCGTGGGCGCCGCCGGCGGGGCGGACGTCGTCGGTGCGGCCGTGGCGGGTGCCGCCGTGGTGGCGGTGTCGACCTGCGTCGTCCCGCCGGTGGTGCCGGTGTCGGTCGTCGGGGTCTCGGCCGCCGACTCCGCCCGGGCCTGCTCCGCGAGGGCCTTCTCGTACGCCTCGAGGACCGCCTCCGGGTCGGCCGACTCGAAGTCGTCGGGCGTGCCGCGCGTCGGGGGGCAGGTGTTGATCGAGTCGCAGTCGATGTCGTGGTGACCCACCTGGTACTGGGTCATCATGTCGTGGTCCTCGTGCGAGAGGTTGTGGCAGTGGATCATGTACCGCCCCTCCTCGTGCTCGAAGTGGAGCAGGAGTCGGACGGTCTCGCCCTCGCCGATGTAGACGACGTCCTTGGGGCCCAGCTCCTCCGGCCGCGGCGGGCCGCCGTTGCGGCTGAGCACCCGGAAGTCGACCAGGTGCACGTGCAGCGGGTGGAACCAGCCGCCGGAGGAGTTCTCCACCTCCCAGATCTCGGTGCTGCGGGGCTCGACCTTGGCGAAGACGTGCTCGTACCTGGTCCTCACGACGTCGTCCCAGGTCTCGCCGTTGACGACCCACAGGCCGTTGCTGCGCTCCAGGCGCAGCCGGCGGGTGGCCTTCGACGTGGCCGGGTCCAGCGCCATGACCGGGTGCGGGGCGCCGAGCGTGCTCGGCACGGTGTTGCCGTCGGTGCTCGTGACCGTGGTGCCGACCTCGAACTGCATCACCTTGCCGGTGTGGTCGTAGTCCCGGGCGTTCTTGACCCCGCCGTTGAGCAGCTGGACCTTCGTGCCCTTCAGGGCGGCGAAGTCGATGACGATCTCGTAGCGCTCGGCCATGCCGATCGTCAGCGTGGTGACCGTCTGCGGCCGCTGCACGAACCCGCCGTCGGTGGCGATGACCTGGAACGGCTGGCCGTTGCTCAGCTTGAGCGTGTAGCCGCGGGCCAGTGAGCCGTTGAGCACCCGGAAGCGGTACTTGCGCGGCTCGACCTTCATCGTCGGCCACGGCACCCCGTTGACCAGGATGACGTCCCCGTAGACGCCGGACTCCCCGTCGTCGTCCCACATCAGCTGACCGTTGCTGGCGAACATGACGTCGCTGAGGATCAGCGGGAACTCGTACTGCGGCCGGCCCAGCCGGGCCTTCTCCCGGTCGTACCGGGGGATGCCGAGCTCGCGCTCGAGCCGCTCGTCGACCAGGTGGTACTGGGCGGCCAGGCCCATGTACACGTTCTGGGCGGTGTGGTGCACGCCGTGGTCGTGGTACCAGAGCGTCCGCGGCGAGCAGTTGTTCGGGTACATGTAGTTCTTCCACTCACCCGGGTCGGTGAGGTCGCCGGCGTAGCCGTCGAACTGCGGCTTGGACGGCGAGCCGTGCAGGTGGGTGGAGGTCCAGGGGACGTAGCCCATGGTCGGGTGCTTGGCCGGCAGGTTGTTGATCTGCTGCATGACCACCCGGCGGCTCTGGCCGGTGTTCACGTAGCTGTCCTGGTAGACGCGGATGGTGGGTCCCGGGACCAGCCCGTTGTAGCCCCACACCGTCGTCTTGATGCCCTTGACGAACTCCACCTGGGTCGGCTTCTGCTCGATCTTGTAGTAGTCGGTGCCGGTGTAGGCGGCGCCGACGATCGGGGCGCCGGTGCCCGGGATGGCGCCGTAGCTGTTGCCGGGCTTGTCGTCGGAGCGGTACGGCGTCGCCACCGGCGGGGCGGTGAAGGGGGCGACGTAGGGCCGGGGCATCTTCTTGGCGTCGAGCTCCGAGGCGCTCTTGGCCGAGAGCACGGCCTGGTACGGCAGGGCCATGGCCGCGGTCCCGGCCAGCGACACCTTGAGGACGTCGCGGCGGTTCAGGCGGGGCGTGTCCATGGGGGGTGCTCCTCACTCACCTGTGGTGATCGGTGGAGGAACACTCGCGCGTCCGCCGCCCCCCTCACAGCCGGATCGAGGGGGGCGGCGGACTCCCGCAATTGGGGGGTCCGCGCAGGTCAGCCGCTCGTGGCGTCACTGTCCGTGGCGTAGTGGAACCACGGCGGTCAGCATCGCACCGCCGCCGGGTCGATCACTCAGCGTGACGGTGCCCCCGAGGTCGACCACCCGGTCCCGGAGCAGCGCCAGCCCCAGGTGGCCCTCGCTGCGCTTGTCGGTGGTCGCCGGGAAGCCGACGCCGTCGTCGGCGACCTCCAGGCGCACCGCCGGCGCTCCGCGCAGCTCGGTCTCCTCGAGGGTGATCCAGGCGCGCTTGGCGCGGGCGTGGTGGGCGACGTTGGCCAGCGACTCCTTGGCCGTGCGGTAGAGCACCGCGGTCACGTCCGGCGCGGTCTCCGGCAGCGGAGCGGCGTCCATGAGCACCTCGATGCCGGCGGCGCGCAGCGGCTCGGCGGCGTCGGTGATGGCCACGGCCAGGCCCGGCCCGCTGAGGTCGGGCGGGTAGATGTCGACCATCAGCCGGCGCAGCGACTGGACGGCGTGCCGGATCGCGCCCACGAGCTTGTCGACGGTCGGCTGCCGCTCCTCGGGGACGCTGTTGCGCAGGGCCGAGAGGGCGTAGCTGACGCCGGCGAGGTCCTGCACCGGCCCGTCGTGCACGTCGGCGGCGATGGCCCGCCGTTCGCGGTCGGAGGCCTCGATGTTGCGCTGCACCAGCGCGGTCCGCTCGGCCTCCTGGCGCCGCACGCGGCGGGCCAGCGACGCCGCGATCGGCACCTGCACCAGCTGCAGGACGACGAGCGCGCCGATGGCCATCGGGATGATCTCGCCACGCAGCCGCGCCGCCTGCCGGTCGATGCCGTCGTAGGTGAAGTACGCCTCGAAGACCAGCTGCTCACCGGCGACGGTCAGCGGCGTGTAGACCTCCAGCAGCGTCTGCGGCCCGTCACCGGGCGAGGTCTCGGGCCTCTCGTCGACCTCGGCGACGGTGTCGCCGCCGAGCGCGGCCAGGAGACCGCCCGAGGGCTCGATGGTGACGCCCTGCTGCCCCGGCTCGCTGGAGTACACGATCTCGCCGGTCGCCCGCCAGACGACCATCCGGGTCACCGACCCGTCGCTCATCCGGTTCTGCACGTCCCGGTCGAGCTCCTCCCACCGCCCGGGGACCCCGGCCAGCGCCTCACCGAGGACGGGGGCCACCAGCAGCTCGGCGAGCCGCTCGGCGATGCCCTCGGCCTCCTCGAGCGCGTTGTCCCGTGCGATCCGCTCGCTCAGCCAGACCGTGCCCGCCGAGACGGCGAGCAGGACCAGCAGCGCGATCGCGCAGAAGGCGGCCAGCTCGTGGCCCCAGGCGGTACGGCGAGGGGCGGGAGCGGGTCCCGGGGTGGGGGAGGAGCTGGGCTCAGCGCTCATCCACGGCGCTGAGGAGCCCCAGCTGCTGGGCCTTGACGACCGCCTCCAGCTGGGAACGGACACCGAGCTTGGCGTGCAGGGACTTCACGTAGCCGCGGCAGGTCTCCAGCGTGATGCCGAGGACCCGGGCGATGGCCTTGACCTGCATCCCGCGGCCGAGGCAGTCGAGGACCTCCTGCTCGCGCCGGGTCAGCTGCGGCACCGTGCCTCGGCTCCCGGCCGAGGGGGTGCGGGGGCCGCCACCGGCGAAGGTGGACGGCGCGACGAGCATCTGCCCGGGCTGCACCCGCGAGAGGACGTCGATCATCTCGGCCAGCGAGCCGTCCTTCGGGATGAACGCCGAGGCGCCGGCCTGCGCGGCCCGGACGACCCAGTCGGGGTCGCGGTGGGCGGTGACCACGGCGACGACCGCGTCCGGCGCGACCTCGCGGATGCGGCGGGTGGCGGCCAGTCCGTCCTGGCGGGGCATCTCGATGTCCATGACGACGATGTCGGGCTGCAGCTCCTGCGCCATGGCGACCGCCTGCGCCGCCGAGTGGGCGGTGCCGACCGCGTCCATCCCGGCGGAGGCCAGGGCCCCCGAGAGGAGCTCGGCGAAGGTGCGGTGGTCGTCGACCACCAGCACCCGCGCCAGGTCGGCCGGCCGCTCCAGCTGGGCAAGCGTCATCAGAACCCCCGTGTTCATCCCCGTGCCCCGGCCCGCCAGTGCGGGGGGACGGAGTCATGGGACCCGACATCCGCGCGCCTGACCAGGGGCTTTACACTCGTGCGGAACCAAGATCCGGGGTGGGACCGGTCACTGCGAGCGAGTCACCACGCTGCGTGGTCAGGCCGGTGCTCTGCCGCACGGACCCGTTCGCCCGGACGGGTGAACGGGCACCGTCCCCGGGGTGCGGGGGTCAGCCGCCGGCGGTCACGGCAGTGGCTGCGGCGCTCCACGCGGTGCCGCCGGCGGCGACCGTGCGCACGTGGCCGGGTAGAGCGCCGGGGTCCTCGTCCTTGAGCAGGTAGCCCACGACGCCGATCTCGCGGGCCTCCCGCACCAGGGCCGGGGTGAGCGACCCGGTGAGGACGACGACCCGCGACTCCGGGCGCTCGCCGAGCAGCTCGCGGGCCGCCTGCAGGCCGGTCACGCGTGGCATGGCCAGGTCCAGGAGGACGACGTCGGGCCGGGTGCGCCGGGCGGCGTCGAGCACCTGCGCACCGTCCTCGCACGCGGCGACCACGGTGAGGTCACCGCTGGCGCTGAACAGCTCGACCAGGGAGTCGCGGACGAACGCGTGGTCGTCCGCGAGCAGCACCGTGATCACGCGTCGCCTCCCTCCTCCGCGCCGTCGCGGTCGTGTCCCGTCGGCCGTCGCGGTGCCGCTCCTCGGCACCGGGCCAGTGTGCCGACCGGGTGCCGGACGGGGACAGCCCGACCCCGGGGGGTGCCGACCCCCAACCGAGGGGGCCGACCGGAACCGGGCGGTGACCCAGCGTGAGCCCCGCGGGTCAGTCTGCGGAGGCCGGGGGACGGCCGTTCGGCTGCCCGAGGCCGGCGGGGTCCACGCGGCCGGCGATGACGTCGCCGGCGAGGTCGTCGACCGTGCGGTCGGCGGCCCGGGCCGTGGAGCGCAGCACGTCGAGGGCCGCCGGCGTGGTCAGCCGCCGGGCCATCGCGACCCGGCCGATGGCGGTCCAGACCCGCCCGCGGTCCTGCGCCGCGGGACCGTGCAGCCATGCCGGGCCCCCGCGCGGTGACCACGGTGCCCAGACGGCGGCGTCCCCGAGCGCCGCGCAGGTCAGGTCGCCCACGGCCATGGCCTCGAAGACGTCGAGCTCGGGGACGGTGCTCTCGTCGGTGAAGAACAGGTCCATGGCGCCGGGGCCGGCCAGCGTCTCGCCGATCGGGAGGGCGACCACCGCCCGGTAGGGCGTGTGCCGGGCCAGCAGCCGGGCGAACCCCGGCCAGCGGCGCTGCAGGTCGGCGAACGCCGCGAACACCGGCTCCTGGTGCCGCTGGGCGGTCTCGCAGGGGCCGTCGCCGGCGGTGAACTGCAGCCGCTCGGCCAGGTCGGCGGTCGGCGAGCTGGCCCCGAGGGGGGCCCGGCCCCCCTCGCCGGCGGTGACGCTCAGCCCCGCGGCGTCCACACCGAGCGTCCGGGCGCAGGCGCGCGCCAGCCGCACGGGCAGCAGCTCGGGGACGTCGAGGCCGGGCTCGTGGACGTCCTCCAGCGCGATGCGGAAGCGCTCGGCGATCGACGACACGAACCGATCATCCGCCTCGCCGCGGCAACTGGGGGTGCTGGGGTCTGCCGGATCCCGGATCAGTGCGCCGGCTGCTCCGAGCGGTAGGTGTAGGCCGCCTCGCGCACCGCGTCGTCGGACTCCAGCCCCGCTCCGAGGGCGCCGCCCACCGTCGCCAGCGAGCAGGTCAGCCAGGCCAGCTCCAGGTAGTCCGACAGCCGGGCGGGGTGTCCCAGGCCCTCGGCGAACAGCGGCGCGACCACGAGCAGCAGCGCCCCGGCGAGGGCGAGCGCGAACAGCACGGCGTACAGGGTCAGGACGCCGATGACGACGGTGGCGGTGGTCGCCACGTTGAACAGCAGCACCTGCTTGCGCACCCGGTGGGAGCGCGGTCGTTCCCACAGCTCCGCCCCGACGACGAGGGTGACCACGACGGCGACCACCGAGCCGGCGGCGATCACCGTCAGCCGCGGCCAGCCGGAGTGGTCGGCCAGCGCCCAGATGTCGGGGGTGATGAGGGCGAAGACGCCGGCCGCGATGGCCGCGGTGAGCGCGCGGGACAGCCGCACGGCCAGCCGCCACGGCCGGTTGGCCCGCACCATGCCGAGCAGCAGCCGCAGGTTGCCGGTGAGCACGCGGGCGGTGAAGGCCACCCCGGCGCTGCCGTCGGCCGGGTCGGTGGCCAGCTCCCGCAGCCGCCGTCCCATCGCGGCGTGGTCGTCGGCGTCGCCGTCCTCGCCGGTGCCCATCAGCGTGCGCACCAGCCCGAGTGCGGCCTGCAGCGCCCGCTTGCGCAGGCCGACCGCGCCCAGTGCCGGCAGCGACAGCAGCGCGACGCCGTGCACCGGGCTGGCCGAGCCGACCACCGGCCGCCGGTCGACCTCGAGCGGGACGTCGGTGAGCGCCAGGGCGAGGTCCCAGTCCTCGGCGAGCAGCCGCCGGCGGGTGGCCACGACGATCTCGTCGTCGTCGGCGGGGGGCTGCACCAGCCCGTCCTCGACGGCCCGGACCTCCCAGCGGACCTGCGGGTGCTCCGCGGCCAGCTCGCCGCCGAGCTCATGGGCCAGCCAGTCGGCCAGCTCGGCCGGGGCTCCGGGGGCGGCCACCAGCCCGACCTGGACGACGGGCGCGACGGCCTGCGACACGAGTGCCCTCCTCCCCGGCCCAGCTCGCGTGGCGCGCCGGGGCCCGATCATCGCGGCAGGCCCGAGGCCCCCCTGCAGGGGCCGCCGCAGGCGTGCCGGTGGCGCGAGGCCGGGGGCTTCGTCAGCCGCGGGCCGCGATCACCGCGCTGTAGACGTCCACGGTCTGCTTGGCGATGGCCGGCCAGCCGAACTCGCTCAGCACCCGCTCCCGGCCCGCCTCACCCATGCGGGCGGCCCGCTCCGGGTCGTGCAGCAGCTCGGTCACGCGCGCGGCGAGACCCGCCTCGAAGGCGGGGACGTCGTCGGGGTCGTAGGGGACCAGCAGGCCGGTCGCCCCGTCGGCGACCACCTCCGGGATGCCACCCACGGCGCTGGCGACGACGGCGGTGCCGCACGCCGCCGCCTCCAGGTTCACGATGCCCAGCGGCTCGTACACCGAGGGGACGACGAACACCGTCGCGCCGGTGATCAGCGGCACCAGCTGCTCACGCGGCAGCATCGCCTCGATCCACACGACCCCGCTGCGCCGGGACTGCAGCTCGGCCACCGCGTCGGCGACCTGCTGCCGCTCGGCCGGGGTGTCGGCGGCGCCGGCGCACAGCACCAGCCCGGCGTCGTCGGGCAGCTGCTCGGCCGCCCGCAGCAGGTGGACGACGCCCTTCTGGCGGGTGATCCGGCCGACGAACAGCGCGTAGGGGCGGTCGGGGTCCACGCCGAGCGAGCGGACGACGTCGGGGTCGTGCACCGGCCGGTAGGCCTGGGCGTCCACCCCGTTGCCCACGACGTGCACGCGGGCCGGGTCGAGGTCGGGGTAGGCGTCGAGGACGTCGTCGCGCATGCCGTTGCTGACCGCGATGACGCCGTCGGCGGCGAGGTAGGCGGTGCGCTCCACCCAGGAGGAGAGCCGGTAGCCCCCGCCGAGCTGGTCGGCCTTCCACGGCCGCCGCGGCTCGAGCGAGTGCGCCGTCACCACGTGCGGGGTGCCGTGCACCAGCGAGGCGAACAGGCCCGCGCCGTTGGCGTACCAGGTGTGGCTGTGCACCAGGTCGACGCCGGCCAGCGCCCCGGCGATCTCCACGTCCACCCCGAGCGCCTGTAGTGCGCCGTTGGCGCCCTGCAGCCCCGCGGGGACCTCGTGGCCGGTCGCGTCCGCCCGTGGTCCGCCGAAGCAGTGGACGTCGAGGTCCGGTCCGTCGGGCAACGCGCGGAGCGCCGCCGCGAGGTGCTCCACGTGCACGCCTGCGCCGCCGTAGACGTCCGGAGGCCACTCCCTGGTCACCATGCCGATGCGCACGCAGGTCACCCTAGGGGTGATTGGCGCGCGCCGCGGTGGAGCGCCCGCGGCGAACAGCGGATACGTTGCGACCCATGCGTGGCGGTCCTCGGGTTCTCGGCATCGTCCTGGCCGGTGGTGAGGGCAAGCGGTTGGCCCCCCTGACACAGGACCGGGCCAAGCCGGCGGTGCCCTTCGGCGGCAACTACCGGCTCATCGACTTCGTCCTGTCCAACCTGGTGAACGCCGAGGTCCGGCAGATCGCGGTGCTCACCCAGTACAAGAGCCACAGCCTCGACCGGCACATCACCACGACGTGGCGGCTCTCGCAGATGCTGGGCAACTACATCACCCCGGTGCCGGCCCAGCAGCGGCTCGGCCCGCGCTGGTACACCGGCAGCGCCGACGCCATCTTCCAGAGCCTCAACCTGATCTACGACGCCCGGCCGGACATCGTCGTCGTCTTCGGTGCCGACCACGTGTACCGGATGGACCCGGGCCAGATGATCGACCAGCACCTGCGCACCGGCGCGGGCGTCACCATCGCCGGCCTGCGGGTACCGCGGCACGAGGCGACCGAGTTCGGGGTGATCGACTCCGACGCCGACGGCAAGGTGCGTGGCTTCCTGGAGAAGCCGGCCGACCCGCCCGGGCTGCCGGACTCGCCCGAGGAGAGCTTCGCCTCCATGGGCAACTACGTCTTCACCACCGACGCCCTGCTCGAGGCGCTCCGCAAGGACGCCGAGGACGAGCAGTCGGCGCACGACATGGGCGGCTCGATCATGCCGATGCTCGCCGACGCGGGGGACGCGTACGTCTACGACTTCTCGACCAACATCGTTCCCGGGGCCACCGAGCGCGACCACGGCTACTGGCGCGACGTGGGGACGATCGACGCCTACTTCGACGCGCACTTGGACCTGGTGTCGGTCACCCCGGTCTTCAACCTCTACAACGACCGCTGGCCGATCCTCACCCTGCCGCCGCAGCAGCCCCCGGCGAAGTTCGTGCTCGGCGGGCGGGCCGAGGAGTCGATGGTCAGCGCCGGCGCGATCATCGGCGGCGGCTCGGTGCACAACTCGGTCGTCTCACCCGGGGTGCGCGTCGAGCGGGGCGCGCGGGTCGAGGACAGCGTGCTGATGGACGGCGTCTACGTCGGCGAGGGCGCCTACGTCCGGCGGGCCATCCTCGACAAGAACGTCGTCGTCCCCGACTGGACCCGCATCGGCGTCGACCTCGCCGCGGACCGCGAGCGCTACCACGTCAGCACCGGCGGTGTGACGGTCCTCGGCAAGGGCGCCCGCGCCCATCGCTGAAAGAGGACCCTCGTGCCCCCCGACCCTCGCTCCGCTCGGGTCGGGCCCCTGCACGAGGGCCGTTCCAGCACGTCCCCCCTGGTCGTCACGCTGCTCCTGGACCCCGGGGACCAGGAGCGGTTCGACCGGCTGCGCGCGGCGCACTTCCCGGCCCAGCGCAACCACCTGGCCGCGCACGTCACGCTGTTCCACGCGCTGCCCGGCGCGCAGGTCGACGCGGTGTCGGCCGACCTCGCCGACGCGGCTCGCCGGCCCGCCTTCGACGTCGCCGTCACCGGTCTGCGGCTGCTCGGCCGCGGCGTGGCCTACACGCTCGAGGCGCCGGAGCTGACCGCGCTGCGCGCCGGGCTGGCGGCCGCCTGGGAGCCGTGGCTGACCCCGCAGGACCGGCAGCGGCACGCACCGCACGTGACGGTGCAGAACAAGGTGGAGCCGGCGGTGGCCCGCGCGCTGCGGGACCGGCTGGCCGCGGAGTTCGTGCCCCACCGGGTCGGCGCGCGCGGCCTGGGCCTGTGGCGCTACCTGGGCGGGCCGTGGGAGCCGGTCGGCACCCACCCGTTCCGCTGAGAGAGGACCCCGTCCCCCTCACCCCTCGCAGGCTCGGGGTGAGGGGGACGGGGCCGTGGGGGCGGGAAGGTCCTCCTCCTACCGGCGGCGGGTGGCGACGAGCAGGCCCGCTCCGATCGGCAGGACGGCGGAGGTCAGGTCCTCGTGCTCGCGGACGGCGCGGGCGATCTCCCGCCAGGCCGTCGTCTCGTCGTCCCGGGCACGCGGGTCGGCGATGCGGTCGCCGTCCAGGAGCCCGTGGCACACCACCGTCCCGCCGACCCGGACCAGCTCGACCAGCGCGCCCAGGTGCGCGCCGTACTCGGTGGGCGCGCCGGCGCAGACCACCATGTCGTAGGCGCCCGGCGAGAGTCGGGGGAGGACCTCCCCGGTCGTGCCGAAGATCATCCGGGTGCGGCCGGGCGGGTGGCCGGCGTCGGCGAACGCCCGGCGGGTGGCGCGCAGCGCCTCGGCGTCGCTGTCGAGCACGGTCAGGACGCCGTCGGGCCGCATGCCCTCCAGCAGCCACAGCCCGGCGACGCCGCCGCCGCTGCCGATGGACACCACCGTGCGGGCCGCGGCCCCGGCGGCGAGGACGGCGAGGGTGGCGCCCTCCGCGGGCGTCACCGGCGGCGCGCCGGTCAGCCCCGTCGCGCGGGTCCGGGCCGACACCAGTGCGGGTGTCTCGGCGGCGAAGCGGTCGGCGTAGGCCGCGCCGTCCCGCCCGGTTGCCTCGGTGCTCACCGCTCGACCCCGGGCTCGTCCCGCTCCTCGCCGGACGCCCTCGCTCGCGCTCGGCTCCGGCCCTCTCGCTGCGATGCTCGCTCGCCCGTCGTCCCCGAGGCGCTCATCACCGGGCGAGGGTAGTGGCGCCGCCGTCCGGACCCGGCCGCCGACGCAGCTGTGAGCTCCCTGGGAACGGGAACACCGCCCGGATCCCGGCCCGTTGGACCTGTCGTGCGCCCTCAGAGAGCCGCCCCCGCCCGACCCACCGACGTCGGGGGGTCCACGACGGCTCCGGTCTGCGATCCTGGAACCGTGTCCGACACTGCCGACCCCGCCCCCGCCGTGACCGAGGCGTGGGTCGCGCCGAGCTGGGAGCAGGTCGTCCGCGACCACTCCGCACGCGTGTACCGGCTCGCCTACCGGCTCTCGGGCAACCCGCAGGACGCCGAGGACCTGACCCAGGAGACCTTCGTCCGGGTCTTCCGCTCGCTCGCCGACTTCTCGCCGGGCACCTTCGAGGGCTGGTTGCACCGCATCACGACCAACCTCTTCCTCGACATGGTGCGGCGCCGGCAGCGGATCCGGTTCGACGCCCTGCCCGAGGACACCGAGCGGCTGCCCGGGACCGCGCCCAGTCCCGAGCAGGTCTACTCGGACACCCACCTCGACCCGCAGGTGCAGGCCGCGCTCGACGCGCTCTCCCCGGAGTTCCGCGTCGCCGTGGTCCTGTGCGACATCGAGGGACTGACCTACGAGGAGATCGCGGCGACCCTGGGCATCAAGCTCGGCACGGTGCGCAGCCGCATCCACCGCGGCCGCGTCCAGCTGCGCGAGGCGCTCGCGCACCTGGCCCCGCGCCGGCCGGTGAGCAGCCCGGACGCCGTCGCGGAGGGGAGCGCGGGGTGAACATCCCGGAGAGCCACCTGGCCCAGGAGGCCATCGCCGCCCTCGTCGACGGCGAGCTCGGCGGCGGTCCCGCCGCGCGGGCGGCCCGCCACCTCACCGGCTGCGCCCAGTGCCGGATGGCGGTGCAGGCCCAGCGGGAGGCCAAGGAGGCGCTGCACGCCTCGTCCGACGTCGCCGTCCCCGGTGACCTGCTGTCCCGGCTGTGCGCCATCCCGTTCACCGCCGACGTGCCCGGCACCGGTGGTGGGTTCGGTGCGATGAGCGCCGGCCCCGGCCAGCTCACCGTCAGCGGTGCCACCGGCTCGTGGTCGGTGCCGCTGACCCCGTCCCCGGGCGCCGGCGACCGGCCCGGGCACGCCCGCTGGCTGCGCCGCGGCTTCGTCGGTGTGCTGGGCGTCATCGGCATCGGCGTGACCGCCCTCGCGCTGAACCTGCCGACCGACGACTCCGACGGCGCCCGCACGTCACCGGACCCGGTGGCCCGCGGCTCGTTCGAGGAGCGCACGGAGATCGTGCCGCCGGTGGTCCGCGCCACGACCGTGGGCACCGGCGTCGCACCCCCCGCGGCCCCGGGCGGGACGCCCTGACCAGCCGCGCCGGCACCCCGTCCGGGGAGGACCCGCTGGACCCGCAGAGCCCCGACGCCCCCCGCACGTCCGACGAGGGCGTCCGCCCCGAGCCGACCCCGCCGGACGAGGCCTTCGCCCGGCCCCGGGACGGTGTCGGCGGCTTCGACCCGCCGCCCAACCCGCCGCCCGCGCCGGCGCGGACGCCCGCGCCCACCCCCGCCCAGCAGGCGGCCTTCGGACGACCCGCCGCCGTGCAGGGCGGCTTCGCCGGCGACCGGCCGGTCCCGCCGGCCCGCCCGCTGCCGCCCCCGCCGCCCGAGGCGGTGCTGCGCGCCTTCGCCCCCGCACCCGGCCAGGGCGGCCTGCAGGAGCCACCCGGCGGCCGGCCCGGACGGCGGCGCACCGCCACGGGCCCCTGGTGGAAGTCCGACGCCCGCTCCGACCCGTGGCGCGACCCGCACGCCCCGGCCGGTCTCACCGGCCCGGCCGTGTTCGAGGAGCCCGAGCAGCAGACCGGCCCCGTCGTCGTCGACGCCCGGGGGCGCCGGCGGCTGCGGCTGGCCGACGTGTCCATCCGGCTGACCGTCCTCGCCCTGCTCGCGGTGCTGCTGACCGGGCTGGTCGGCGGTGCCGCCGGCTACTGGCTGACCCGCACCGCCGACGAGTCGCCGCTGCTGGCCCCGGGCACCCAGCTCAGCGAGACCGACAAGGGGATCGCCCGCGAGCCCGGCTCCGTGTCCGACATCGCCTCGCGGATCACCCCGGCCGTCGTCTCCGTCGAGGTCCGCATCGGCGAGGCCGGTGCCACCGGGTCCGGGGTCGTCATCGACGGCGAGAACGGCTACATCGTCACCAACAACCACGTCATCTCCGGCGCCGACGGCGTCGAGGGCGCCGAGATCCGCGCGGTCTTCTCCGACGGCAGCGGGTCGGCGGCGCGCATCGTCGGCCGCGACCCGGCCAGCGACCTCGCCGTCCTCAAGGTCGAGAAGCCCGGCCTGCTCACCGCCGCGCTGGGCCGGTCCGACGGCGTCGTCGTCGGCGACCCGGTCGTCGCGATCGGCTCGCCGCTGGGGCTGGCCAGCACGGTGACCAGCGGCATCGTCAGCGCGCTGGACCGGCCGGTCCGGCTGGCCGGCGAGGGCAGCGACACCAACGCGGTGATCAGCGCGGTGCAGACCGACGCCCCGATCAACCCGGGCAACTCCGGCGGTGCGCTGGTCAACGGCGCCGGCGAGGTCATCGGCATCAACACCGCGATCGCCTCACTCGGCGGCGGCAGCGTCGGCCTCGGCTTCGCCATCCCGGTCGACACCGTGCGCGACATCTCCGAGCAGCTCATCTCCACCGGCCGGGCGGTGCACGCCTCGCTCGGCGTGAACGCCCGCTCGGTCACCGACGGCACCCGGGACGGCGCGCTGGTGGTCAACGTCGAGCCGGGCAGCGCGGCGGCCGAGGCGGGCATCCGGGAGCAGGACGTCGTCATCGCCGTCGACGGCGAGCCGGTCGGCAGCTCCGAGGAGCTGGTCGTGGCCGTCGACGCCCACGAACCGGGGGAGACGATCAGCCTCGAGCTGGTGCGGGGCGGGTCCTCGACGACGGTCCAGGCGACCCTCGACGAGGCGTGAAGCTCACGGCGGGCCCCCTCAGATCGGGGCACTGACCGCGGCGGGCGTGCGGCCTACGCTGGACACGCGCGACGGCGGGGCCGGGCGCACGAGGAGGGGAGCGGCGCGTGTTCGACTCGATCGGCTGGGGTGAGATCGTCGTCCTCGCTCTCGCCGCGCTGTTCATCTTCGGGCCCGACCGGCTCCCGGACCTCGCCAAGGACGCCGCCGCGGGGCTGAAGAAGGTGCGCGAGGCGGTCAGCGGCGTCCGCGCCCAGGTCGACGAGTCCCTGGGCGACGACCTGGCCCAGCTGCGCGACCTCGACCTGCGCCAGTACCACCCGCGGACCTTCATCCGGAACCAG
>DASQXT010000424.1:0-10821 GCA_035639575.1 Geodermatophilus sp. | reverse complement strand
GTCCGCGGACGCGGTGTCCCCGGCAAGGGCCGACCCGGTGACCTGCTGGTGACCGTCGAGGTGGCGGTGCCCAAGCGGCTCACGCCCGCCGCGGAGGACGCCGTCAAGGTGCTCGAGGCCGAGCTCGGCGACCCGCGGCCGCGGATCACCGCCGCGGTGCAGCAGGGGGGTGCGCGGTGAGCCTCCCGACCGACGGCGCCCGCGAGCAGCTCGACGCGGGCCGCGCCGTGGCCGAGGACGCGCCGGTCTTCGTCATCTCGGTCGCCGCCGAGCTGGCCGGCATGCACGCCCAGACGCTGCGCCAGTACGACCGGCTGGGGCTGGTCAGCCCCGGCCGCACCCGCGGCGGCGGCCGGCGGTACAGCCCGCGCGACGTCGCGCTGCTCCGCGAGGTGCAGCGGCTCTCCCAGGAGGACGGCGTCAACCTGGCCGGCATCAAGCGGATCATCGACCTGGAGTCGCAGGTCGAGGCGCTGCAGCAGCGGGTGCAGGAGCTCCTCACCGAGCTCGAGCTCGCCGAGAGCCGGGCGGTCGCGGCCGAGTCCGCCGTCCAGGCCGGCTACGGCTACGGCGGCGACCTGGTCCCGCTGCGGCCGTCCACCTCGGCGCTGGTCGTCTGGCGCCCCCGGGACGGAAGGTGAGCGAGCGTGCGAGGTCACCCATGAGCAGGGCACCCCACGGCACGGAACCGACGAGCGCCAGCGAGGAGGTGCCGTGACCCAGGTGGTCGCGCACGAGGCCTACGTGCAGGTGGAGCGGGAGATCGGCCTGCTGTTGCGCCGCTCCCGGGCGATCTCCGCCCGGCTGTCCCGGGAGCTGCACCCCGACCTGGACGGCGCCGCCTACGGCCTCCTGGCGCTGCTGCAGGACGCCGGCCCGCTGCGCGCCAGCGACCTGGTGGCCCGGCTGGGGCTCGACAAGAGCACGGTCAGCCGCCAGATCTCCACGCTGGTCGCGCTGGGCCTGGTGACCCGTGAGGCCGACCCGGCCGACGGCCGAGCCCAGGTGCTCAGCACCTCCCCGGAGGGGGCGGCCCGGCTCGCCCGCATCCGGGATGCCCGGCGGGCCCGCTGGGAGGCCGACCTCGCGGACTGGCCGACCGAGGACGTCGCCACGCTCGGCGAGCTCCTGGCCCGGTTGAACCGGCTGGGCGAGGCCCGCGAGGCCGAGAGCAGCCGCTGAGCGAGGACCTCGTCCTCCCCGCCGCTCACAGGCTCGCGGCAAGTCTCTGGACGGGGCCGCCCCACGTCGCGGACGACGGCGCCCCCGTACCCAGCCGGGTACGGGGGCGCCGTCGTGCGGTGTCGGCCCCGTCCAGAGGCTCACCGTGAACTTGCGAACGGTGGAGGACGGGGTCCTCCTACTGCCCGGGGACCATCCAGCCGAGCACCGGCGTGGACTGCAGGACCACGAGCAGGCACATGGCCAGCAGGAGCAGGATGCTCCAGCCGAACACCTTCCGGAACAGGTCGCCCTCGCGGCCGGCCATGCCGACCGCCGCGGCGGCGATGGCCAGGTTCTGCGGGCTGACCATCTTGCCCATGACGCCGCCGGAGGAGTTGGCGGCCGCGAGCAGCACCGGGTCGAGGCCCGCACCGGCCGCCGTCTGCACCTGCAGCGCGCCGAACAGCGCGTTGGCGGAGGTGTCCGAGCCGGTCACCGCGACGCCGATCCAGCCCAGGATGGGGGAGAGGAAGGCGAAGAAGGCGCCGGTCTCGGCCAGCACCCGGCCGAGGTGGGTGGTCATGCCGGACTGGTTCAGCACGTAGGCGAGCGCGAGCACCGCCATGACGGTGAGGATGGCCCACTTGAGCTCGCGGTAGGTGTCGACGTAGGCCTTCAGCCCCCGTGCCGGCGAGACGCGCAGCACCAGCATCGTGAGGAGGCCGGCGATGATCATCAGGGTGCCGGCGGCGGGCAGCCAGTTGAACGTGAACGTCGTCGAGGACAGCTCGGTGCCCGAGCCCGCCGCGAAGACGTTCAGGCCCGGCCAGGCGAAGGACGTCGTCCACGGCGCCTGGCTCAGCGCCGACTTCACCGGGCCGAGGTTCGCCAGTGCGAAGATGACGATGACGATCAAGTACGGCGCGTAGGCCTTGACCACCTCGGCCCGGCTGTCCTCGACGACGGGGCCGTCGCCGCCGACGGCCGGCGCGTGCGGGTCGCGCGCGTCCTGGCGCCCGGGAGCGTCACCCAGCTCCTCGCCGGCGGTCACGCCGACGCCGCCCCGGCCGCGAGTGCCGCCGGATCCTGCGGCCACGGTGCCGACACCGCCAGCGGCGACGCTGGCCGCGGTGACCGGCTCGTAGGTGGGCTTGCGCATCCGGACGACGGCGACGACCGCGGCCGCGGCCACGAGCGCGGCGATGATGTCGGTCAGCGGCACCGAGATGTAGTTGGCGGCGACGAACTGGGCGACCCCGAACGCGACACCGGCGACGAGCGCCTCGAACCAGGTGTCCTTCAGGCCGCGCTTGCCGTCGACCACGAGCACCAGGATCAACGGCACGAACGCGGCCAGGATGGGCGTCTGCCGGCCGGCCATGGCGCCGAGGGTGTCGACGGTGAGCCCGGGGTTGTCGCTGACGCCGGAGGTGACCGTGGCCAGCGTGACGATCGGCGTGGCCAGCGCGCCGAAGGCAACCGGGGCCGTGTTCGCGATCAGCGACACAGCTGCCGCCTTCATCGGCTGGAAGCCGAGCGCCATCATCATGGAGACGGTGATCGCGACCGGGGTGCCGAACCCGGCCAGCGCCTCGAGCAGGGCGCCGAAGCAGAAGGCGACGATGATCGCCTGGATCCGCTGGTCGGGGCTGACCTTCTCGAAGGAGCGCCGCAGCACGTCGAAGTGGCCGGTGGCGACCGTGAGGTTGTAGACCCAGATCGCGTTGATGACCACCCACAGGATCGGAAAGAACCCGAAGGCCGCTCCCTCCGACGCCGACAGCAGCGCCTGGCCCACCGGCATCCGGAACGCCAGGATGGCGAGGACGAGCGAGACGGCGAGGGAGATCAGCCCGGCCAGCCAGGCCTTGACCCTCAGCGCGCCCAGCAGCACGAACAGCGTGGCCAGCGGTATCGCTGCCACGAGCGCACTCAGTGCGAGTGACCCACCGACGGGGTCGATGACCTGCTCGAACAAGGGGGCTCCTTCCCTCGGCGTTGAGGGGGCGAGGCGGGTGGGGGGACGTGGGGCGGTTCAGTGTGGGGTAGGACGAGGTTGAAGGCGCGGAGGTCACCCGTCCGTGCGTGCGGGCCGGGCCAGGGCCGTGCCGGGGCCGTTGAGTGCCCGGTCGAGCAGCTCCTCGACGGGGACCCCGCGGATCGAGGCGTCCAGCACCTGGACCGTGTGCGCGACCGGCATCCGCTTGCCCATCCGGGCCAGCGTGGTCGCGACCTGCATCCAGCAGCCGGGGTTGGCGGTCACCATCAGGTCCGCCCCGGTGGCGAGGACGGCGGCCGCCTTGCGCTCGCCGAGCTCCCGTGCCGGCTCGGGCTGCAGCATGTTGTACGTGCCGGCGCTGCCGCAGCACAGCTCGGCCTCGGTGAGCTGCTTGAGCTCGATGCCCGGGATCCCGCGCAGCACCTTCCGCGGCTCCTCGCGGATGCCCTGCGCGTGGGCCAGGTGGCACGCGTCCTGGTAGGCCACGGTCATGGGCAGCGGGTGCCGCTCGGCGACCGGGCCCAGCTCGACGATGAACTCGCTGATGTCCCGGGCCTTCTTCGCGAGCGCCTCGGCGCGCTCGGCCCACTCCGGCTCGTCGCGCAGCTGGTGGCCGTACTCCTTGACGTTGGAGCCACAGCCGGCGGCGTTGAGGATGACGTGGTCGACCCCGGCCTGCTCGAAGGTCTCGATCGTCCGCTTGGCGAAGTCGAGGGCCTGCTCCTCCCGGCCGCCGTGGCCGGGCAGGGCGCCGCAGCAGCCCTGGCTCCGCGGCACGATGACGTCGCAGCCCTCGGCGGCCAGGACCCGCACGGTCGCGGCGTTCACGTCGGGGAAGAAGGTCCCCTGCACGCAACCGGCCAGCAGTCCGACGACCGCCCGCCGCTGCCCGACGGCCGGCGTCCGCTCGGGGACGCGCTCCACCGGGCCGAGCTTCGGCGCGAGCGACTCCATCGCCTGCAGCGGCGCCGGGAGCCTGCCCATCAGACCCGTGCGGGTCAGCAGGCGGCCGAGCCGGCTGGCCTGGTATGCGCGCAGCGGCCCGCGCAGCGCGCGCAGCCGCTTCGGGTAGGGGAACAGGTTGTAGATGAGGTCGCGGTAGAGCTTCTCCGACCGGGGCCGTTCGTACCGGCGCTCGATCTGCGGGCGGGTGGCCTCGATCAGCTTGTCGTACTGGACGCCGGACGGGCACGCGGTCACGCAGGCCATGCAGCCGAGGCACTGGTCGAAGTGGCGGACCATCGAGTCGTCGAGCGGCTCGCCCTCCAGCGCCTCCTTCATCAGGTAGATGCGCCCGCGGGGGCTGTCCATCTCCTCGCCCCAGAGCACGTACGTGGGGCAGGTGGGCAGGCAGAACCCGCAGTGCACGCAGTCGCCGATGAGGGCCGGGTCCGGCGGGTGGTGCTCGTCGAAGGCCGGCTGCACCGCCTGCCGCGTCGTCGGGACGCCGAGCAGGGTCGGGGTGCCCACGGTCGCGGCGCCCGTGCCGGCCGGCAGGTCGATGTCCTGGCCGATGTCGAGCGGACGGCGCGCCCCGACCACCGCGGCCGGTGCCTCGTCGGCTCCCCGGACCGCGCCGGTGGCCGTGCCGGGCGGCAGGTCGGCGACCGAGTCCCGCACCGGACCCACGTTCGGCGACGCGCCGGGGGACCCGGGCGGGGGCGAGTCGCCCCGGTCGTGACTGCCCGGCGTGATCTCCGTCATCTACAACCCTCCGACGAACCGGCCCGGCGACATCCGCCGCTCGGGGTCGAACCTCTCCTTGACCCGCCGCATGAGGTCCAGCGAGTCGCCGACCGGCCCCCAGTGGTCCAGGCGCTCGCGGACGGCGTCGGGGGCACGCAGGACCACCGCGGTCCCGTCGTGCGGGGCGATCGCGGCACGCAGCCGGGGCAGCGCCTCGGCCGCCTCCCCCGCGGGGACGGCCGCGTAGGACACCCCCGTCGCGGCGTGCGCGGCCACCGCCGTCCCGGCGGGCAGCGCCTCCAGCACCGCCGACAGCGACGCCGGCGCGTGGGCCAGCCGCAGCAGCACGTCGTCCGCACCGCCGGGCCGCCGGCCGAAGTCCTCCGGCAGGTCCTCGGACTCCTCGCCGCCGCCCAGCAGGGCGACGGCGGCCGTGGCCTGCCCGGCCACCGACTCCGCGATGGACTCGAACAGCACGACCAGTCGTGCGGTGCCGTCGGCCCCGGCGATCAGCTCCACGGCCGAGGGGGTGAGCGTCGAGCGGGCCAGCGCGACCGAGAGGGGACCGGCAGCCGCGGCGTCCGGCAGCTCCAGGGTGACCACCCGGCGCGCCGGCGGGACCGGGTGCAGCCGCCAGGTGGTGGAGACCACGACGCCGAGCGTCCCGTGGGCGCCGGTGAACAGCTTGCCGAGGTCGTACCCGGCGACGTTCTTGACGACCTTGCCGCCCGCGTGCGCCACGGTGCCGTCGGCGAGGACGACGGTGATGCCGATGAGCAGGTCGCGGGTGGTGCCGTACCGCAGCCGGCGCGGCCCCGACGCGTTCGCGCTGACCACGCCGCCCAGCGTGGCGCCGTCCTCGGGCGGGTCCAGGCCGAGCAGCTGGCCGGCCCGGCCGACCTGCGCCTGCAGGTCGGCCAGCCGCACCCCCGCCTCGGCCACGACGGTGAGGTCGCCCGCCACGTGCTCGACGACCCGGTCGAGGCCGGTGAGGTCCAGCAGCAGGTCGCAGGAGTCCGGCGGTGGAGCCCAGGTCAGCTTGCTGCGCCCGCCGACCGGGACGACGGTGCGCCCGTCGGCCGCCCCGGCCCGCACCACCTCGGCGACCTGGTCGACCGTCGTCGGCCGGACCACCTCGCGCGGGACCACGCCACCGACCGCGTCGTCAGGGCCGCCGGCTCGGCGGGTGTCGGTGACGGCGGTCACGAGTCCTCCTCGCTGGCGCTCGTCGGCCGCGTGCCCGACGGTGCTCCACCCATCGGTGAGCTCGCACGCTCGCTCACTAGAAGACCTCGCCCAGGCCGGCCGCCTGCACCGGGTGCTCGCCCTTCCGGACGCCGGGCCGCTCGCCGCACAACCGCGGGGTCGGGAAGACCTTGCCCGGGTTGGCGACGCCGTCGGGGTCGAAGGCGCACCGCAGCAGCTGCATGGTGTCGAGGTCCTCGGGCGTGAACTGCTTGCCCATCTTCATCCGCTTCTCCTGGCCCACCCCGTGCTCACCGGTGATCGAGCCGCCGGAGGTGATGCAGAGCTCGAGGATGGCGCCGGCCAGCTCCTCGGCCTCGTGGGCCTGGCCCTCGACCGCGTCGTCGAACAGCACGAGCGGGTGCAGGTTGCCGTCGCCGGCGTGGAACACGTTGGCCACGCGCAGGCCGCGCTCGTCGGCCATGCGCTCGATCTCGGCGAGCACCTCGGGCAGCTTCGTGCGCGGGATGACGCCGTCCTGCACGAAGTAGCTGGGGCTGATCCGGCCGACCGCCGCGAAGGCCGACTTGCGGCCCTTCCACATCAGCGCCCGTTCCGCGTCGTCGGCCGCGATGCGGATCTCGAAGGCGTTGCGGGCCCGGGCGATCTCCTCGACCTGCCGGAACTGGGCCTCGACCTCGACCTGCGGGCCGTCGAGCTCGATGACCAGCACCGCCACCGCACCCGCGGGGTAGCCGCAGCTCACCGCGGCCTCGGCGGCCTCGATGGCCAGCGCGTCCATCATCTCGACGGCGGCCGGCAGGATCCCGGCCGCGATGATGTCGCTGACCGTGCCGGCCGCGTCCTCGACCGAGGTGTAGCCCACCAGCATGGTCTGCACGGCCTCCGGCACCCGGACCAGCCGGAGCGTCAGCTCGGTGGCCACACCGAGGGTGCCCTCGCTGCCGATGAACGCGCCCAGCAGGTCGTAGCCGGGGTGCTCGGGCGCGCGGCCGCCGAGGTGCACGACCTCGCCGTCCGGCAGCACCACCTCGGCGCCGAACACGTGGTTGACCGTGAAGCCGTACTTCAGGCAGTGGGCGCCCCCGGCGTTCTCGGCCACGTTCCCGCCGATCGAGCAGACCAGCTGGGACGACGGGTCGGGCGCGTAGGCCAGGTCGTGGGGCGCCGCGTCGCGGGTGACCCACAGGTTGATGACCCCGGGCTCGACGGTGACCTGGCGGTTGTCCGCGTCCACCGGGGACAGCCGGCGCAGCCGGGACAGCACGAGCAGGACGCCGTCCGCACTGGGCAGCGCGCCACCGGACAGACCCGTGCCCGAGCCGCGCGCCACGAAGGGGACGCCGGCCTCGGAGCACAGCCGCACCGTGTCGACGACGTGCTGCCGGCTCTCGGCCAGCACCACGATCGCCGGGGTGACCTTGAAGTTGGCCAACCCGTCGCACTCGTAGGTGCGCACCTGCGCGCGGTCGGTGAGCACCCGCTCGGTGCCGACCGCGGTCCGCAGCCGCTCGGCCAGGGCGGTGGTGCGGTCGGAGAGAACGGGCTCGGCGATGGCGGTCATGGCGTCCTCACGGCATCCGCTCGGTGGGTCGGTGGGGCGCCGGTCACGGCATGCGCTCGTAGGCCGGCAGCGTCAGGAAGTCGGAGTACTCGTCGGACACCGCCATCTCCAGGAACAGCGCGCGGGCGTCGTCCCAGCGGCCGGAGGAGAAGGAGTCGCCGCGGGCCTCGGCGATGGCCTTCATCTCCTCGTCGGTGATCCGCTCCACCAGCTCGCGGGTGACCGTCTCGCCGCCTGCGAGCCGCACCCCGTTGTGCAGCCACTGCCAGACCTGGCTGCGGGAGATCTCGGCGGTGGCGGCGTCCTCCATGAGGTTGTTGATGCCGACGGCGCCGGAGCCGCGCAGCCACGACTCGATGTACTGGATGCCGACGCTGATGTTGCTGCGCAGGCCGGCCTCGGTGACCTCACCGGGGGTGGAGCGGACGTCGAGCAGCTGCTCGGCCGTGACCTGCACGTCCTCGCGCTTCTTGTCGACCTGGTTGGGCCTGTCCCCGAGGACGGCGGTGAAGACCTCCTTGCAGAGCTCGACCATGCCGGGGTGGGCCACCCAGGAGCCGTCGAAGCCGTCGTTGGCCTCGCGCTCCTTGTCGGCCCGGACCTTGGCGAAGGCCTGCTCGTTGATCTCGGGGTCCTTGGACGGGATGAACGCGGCCATGCCGCCGATGGCGTGCGCGCCGCGCTTGTGGCAGGTGCGCACCAGCAGCTCGGTGTAGGCCCGCATGAACGGCACGGTCATCGTCACGGAGTTGCGGTCGGGGAGGAGGAACTCCTCGCCCCGGGTCCGGAACGTCTTGACGACGCTGAACATGTAGTCCCAGCGGCCGGCGTTGAGGCCGGCGGAGTGCTCGCGCAGCTCGTGGAGGATCTCCTCCATCTCGAACGCCGCGGGGTAGGTCTCGATGAGGACCGTCGCGCGGATGGTGCCGCGCGGGATGCCCAGGTGGTCCTGCGCCAGGTTGAAGGCGTCGTTCCAGAGCCGCGCCTCGAGGTGGCTCTCCATCTTCGGGAGGTAGAAGTACGGACCCTGGCCGCGGTCGATCTGCTTCTGGCCGCAGCTGGCCAGGTACAGCGCGAAGTCGACCAGGCTGCCGGAGGTGGGCTCGCCGTCGACGGTGATGTGCTTCTCGGGGAGGTGCCAGCCGCGCGGGCGCACGATGATCGTGGGCAGCTCCACGTCGTCGCGGACGCGGTACTCCTTGCCCTCCGGGCTGGTGAACTCCAGCGTGCCGTCGATGGAGTCCATCAGGTTCAGCGGGCCGTTGACCACGTTGGTCCACAGCGGGGAGTTCGCGTCCTCCTGGTCGGCCAGCCAGCACTTCGCGCCGGAGTTGAGCGCGTTGATCGTCATCTTCCGGTCGGTGGGGCCGGTCATCTCGACCCGGCGGTCGACCAGGCCGGGCGCGGGGTGGGCGACCTGCCAGGAGTCGTCCTCGCGGATCGACCGGGTCTCCTCGAGGAAGCCGAGGCTGGCGCCGTCGGCCAGGGCCCGCACCCGCTCCTGCCGGGCGGCGAGCCGCTCGAGCCGGCGCCCGTTGAGCTCGCGGTGGAGGAGGGCGACGAGCTCGAGCGCCCGGGGGGTGAGGATCTCGTCGAACCGGTCCTCGATCGGGCCGGTGATCTCGAGACCGTCCACGCCGGCGATGGTGCTCATGGTTCTCCCTGGAGTCGCTGTGGTGGGGCGCCGACCTGTTCCGCTGAGCGGGAGGTCGGAGTACTTTCATTCCGCATCGTGGAACGCCTTGTCTGGTTAATGGAAAAGTAGTGGGACCCATCACGCTTTTCAACCCGAGGTGCCCCCTGCCCGGAACCCCATCGACCGGAACGACGGGAGCAGACCCATGGCCGCTGGCGGGACGGCGGAGGGCGTGCAGTCGCTGGACCGCGCCTTCCTGCTCCTGGAGCTCATGGCCGACGCCGACGGCGAGGTCGCGATCAGCCGGCTGGCTGCCGACACCGGCCTGGCGGTGTCGACCATCCACCGGCTCGTGCGCACGCTGGTGGCCCGCGGCTACGTGCGCCAGCTGCCGTCACGGCGCTACGTGCTGGGCCCGCGGCTGATCCACCTGGGCGAGTGCTCGTCACGCGTGCTGGCCACGTGGGCCCAGCCGCACCTCGCCCGGCTGGTCGACGCCATCGGTGAGACCGCCAACATGGCGATGCTCGACGGCGACCGCGTCGTCTACGCCGCCCAGGTGCCCTCCCGGCACTCGATGCGGATGTTCACCGAGGTCGGCCGCCGGGTGCACCTGCACTGCACCGGCGTGGGGAAGGTCCTGCTGGCCCAGATGCCGCCGGAGACGGCGCGCAGGCTGCTCGTGCAGGGCGGCATGCCGGCGCGCACCGACCGCACGGTGACCGACCCCGACGAGCTGCTGGCCCAGCTGCCGCTCGTCGCCGAGCAGGGTTACGCCCTCGACGACGGGGAGCAGGAGGCCGGCGTCCGCTGCGTGGCGGTGCCCGTGCCCGGCGGCTCCGCGGCCGGGGCGATCTCCGTCTCCGGGCCGGCCGGCCGGCTGGGACTCGACGCCGTACCCCGGGTGGTGCCGCTGCTGCAGTCCGCGGCGTCCGCGCTGGCCACCGAGCTCGGCTGGGACGTCGACCGACACGGCCGCTGAGTGTGGCCGCCCTCACAGGGACAACAAGTTGTCTACAGCAACCAACCATCTGTATGGTTGCACGACGCAAATACCCCCTGGCGAGGACGGCGACGTGTCCATCACCCCCGAGACCCGTGACCGGCTGACCTCCGGTCTGGCCCGTGTCATCCGCAGCGGCCGTCACCTGAGCGTCCGTGCCGCGGACTCCCTGTACGGCGACCTGCCCTCGTTCGGCTGGGCGCTGCTCGTGCCCCTGGAGCAGGACGGCGAGCAGCGCTGCAGTGCCCTGGCGGCGCGGGCCGGCGTCGACGTCTCGGTCGCCAGCCGGCAGCTGGCGGCCCTCGAGCGGTCCGGCTACGTCGAGCGCCGGCCCGACCCGCACGACGGGCGGGCCAGCCTCATGCACCTCACCGACGAGGGCGCCCGGGCCCTGGCCGTCACCCGTGCGCTGCGCGCCCAGTGGGCCGGCACCGCGCTGGCCGACTGGGACGAGGACGAGGCCCGGGTGCTGTCCGGGCTGCTCGAGCGGCTCGCGGCCGACCTCGAGCGCGCGCCCACCGCCGTCGCGTGACCCGCGGCCCCCTTCCCCCGCCTCCCACCCG